>NZ_VRVA01000098.1:0-19815 GCF_008039945.1 Methylobacterium sp. WL64 | reverse complement strand
CCTTCACGGCGGCGACGGCGGCGTCACGGGCGGCCTGCGGGTCCTGGCCGGCGGCCTGCTGGCGGACCGTGCTCTCGATCCCGTCGAGCGGGTTCGTGATCTTGGACAGCGACGGCGCGGCGGCCTGAGCCGCCGTCTGCACGGTGCCGCCGACGAGCGAGCCGGCCCCGCCCAGGGTGCTGGTCACGCCGCTGAACGCGCCGCCAACGATGCCGCCGACCGCCGAGGTCAGCAGGTACAGCACCACCAGGGTGGTCACCGCCCAGGACACCAGACCGTGCAGGCCCGCCGTCCCCGCGAGCGGCCTGCCGGACAGGCGCCCGGCGATGGCGCCGCCGATCAGCGAGGCGACGATGCCCGAGGCGACGAACCAGACGCCCGCGCCGATCGAGGCGGTCGAGGCGGCCGGGTTGTCGGCGGCCACGGGGCCGAAGGACGAGAGCCCCACGCCGGCGCCGACCAGGTTGAGGATCACCTGGGTGACCAGGGCCGTGGTGGCGCCGGCGAAGATCGCGCCCCAGGAGACCTGGTTGAGCAGGACGGCGCGGGTATCGGCCTGTGCCTGGCTGGCGAGGGGTGGAACGGTGGTCTGGATCGTGGTCACGCTGCTACTCCGGGTCGTCGGTCGTCGTTGAAGTGAGATCTGCGGTTCAGTCGCGGCTGGCGCTGACGAGGAGGCCGAGGCCGAAGCCGACCAGGCCGGCGACCAGCAGGGAGGCGAGCGGGTACTCGGCGACCTGATGGCTCACCTCGCGGGTTCCCCGGCGCAGGTAGTGGCCGCCGCGCTCGTAGGCGTCCTCGGCGTAGTCGGCGGCGTCGTCGGCGTAGGTGGAGGCTTGGCCGGCAGCCTGTCGCACCGTGTCCTTGGCCTGGCCGTAGAGGTTCTCGGCCTGCCCGCTCGCTTCGCGGAACCGGCCTTCGACCGAGTCGCTCTTCGAGCCGGTGAGGTCGCCGACCGCGCTCTGCACCTTGCCGCCGAGATCCTTGGCGGCGCCCGTGATCCTGTCGATGTCGACCATGTCGTTCTCCGGTGATGGGTTGGTGTGTTTCGGGGGATGGCGCCCGCGAGGAGCGCCGGTTGGAAACCTGTGTCAGTCGGTGCCCGGCTCGGCCTGTTTCGGAGGCCGGGCCGCACGCTTCTGCCGGCGGCCCTCTGCCTCAACCTGGGTATCGCCGGTGAGCTTGCCGATGGCCTCCTTGACCGAGGCCTTGAGATGCTCGGGGGACAGTATCTTCGCTCGGTTGGCCATGGGCGCCCTGCTGCGTTCGAGATGACCCGGGACCAACCACCAGATGCGCTTCGTAACGGCGCAATCAATGGTATAAATATACTGCTCCTGCGAAAGTATTCCCTCTGATTTTTGCGATGGCCGGTCGAGCCGGCACTACGAAATGGCGCGTCAGCACGATCGGTTGACCGGCGATGCCTGTTGCGCGATCCGTTCCGCTCCCGCATGGTCTCCCTGCCCTATCGGCAGCGGGGCGCAAACGGGTTGCGCACAAGCAGGTTCCCTCACCTGCGTTGTTTTCACTGGTATGCCTGCATCACTGACGCAGTTGTTATCGACCAGGGCCAATGTCCGGCGTGCTGCAGTCCGATGCATCGGATCGGCTCCGAGGCCGGCCCGATCCCCCGATGGGGGGTGCCGCGGCCCTCCACTGCCGGACGTCACCGCCGGGCCCGAACAGGCCGGACCACCCCGGGCGGTGCATAAAGCCACAGGGGCGGACCCATCCGGCGGGCGGCCTGTTGCTAACCGCCGGCCGCATCGGCGGGTCAACGAGGTTCAGAAATGGCAGAACAACTCTCCGGTCAGGACGGCCGGCAGGGCAAGCGCGGCAAACCTGCGCTGTATGTCTTGATCGTCAGCGTGGCGCTCATGGCCGCGGCGCTCGCCGGGCTGATGACCTGGCAGGGCGCCAGTTCCCCGCCCGATTACGCCAGCAAGAGCCAGGACGCCTCGCGCAAGCAGATCACCGGCAGCGAGAACGGCACGGGCGGCACGGCCTCGCCGTCCAACAGCAGCGCGGTTCCGGGCGGCAACCCGTCCTATCCCCAGCCGACGACCCGCAGCGCCAATCCGTGACCCGGCACGACCACCGGTGCGCGGCGGAGATCTGCCGCGAGCAGGGTTGGGGCGTCGGGACCTGCCTGATCGGCGACGCCGGCTACGGCCCGACGGTGATCCGGATCACGGCGTTGGGCGACACGGTCATGCTGGCCAAGATCGTCAGCCACGGCCGCATGGCCGTGGCCTACCACGAGGCACAGGCGTGGTCCCTGTCACTGCGCGACTGGCGGGCGGTCGGCTGATCCCGGTCCGGTGTGGTAAGAAGCGCGCCGGGACGGGAGCGGTATCGCACCGGCGGCGGCGACGCGTACCCCGCCGGACGATGCGCGCCAGGGCCCTTCGGCCGCGAGCCCCGGTCCGCGACCGTCGGCTGTGCCAAACGACGAGGTGAACGATGACATCGCTGCTCGATCAACTCCGCACCATGACCGTGGTGGTCGCCGATACCGGCGACATCGGCGCCATCGAGACGCTCAAGCCGATCGATTGCACCACCAACCCGTCGCTGTTGCTTAAGGCCGCCGGCATGGAGGGCCTCGCCCCGATCGTCGACGAGGCGGTGGCCTGGGGCAAGGCGCAGGGCGGCGAGACCGAGGATGTCGTCCAAGCGGTGGCCGACCGGCTCGCCGTATCGGTGGGCGTCGCGTTGACCAAGCTGGTGCCGGGGCGCGTCTCCACCGAGGTCGACGCCAACCTCTCGTTCAACACCGAGCGGACGCTGGAGAAGGCCCGGGCGATCATCCGCGCCTACGACGAGCGCGGCGTCTCGCGCGACCGGGTGCTGATCAAGATCGCCTCGACCTGGGAGGGGATCCAGGCGGCCGGCGTGCTCCAGCGCGAGGGCGTCGACTGCAACCTGACCCTGCTGTTCTCGCTGGTCCAGGCCATGGCCTGCGCGGATGCCGGCGTGTTCCTGATCTCGCCCTTCGTCGGGCGGATCACCGATTGGTACGCCAAGGCCGAGGGGAAGACCTTCACGGCCGCGGAGGATCCGGGCGTCCAGTCGGTGCGGGCGATCTACGCCGCCTACAAGGCGCGCGGGATCAAGACCGTCGTGATGGGTGCCTCGTTCCGCACCATCGGCCAGATCCAGGCGCTCGCGGGCTGCGACCGGCTGACCATTTCGCCGAAGCTGCTGGAGGAGCTGGCCGCGACGGAGGGCGATCTCCCCCGCGCCCTGTCGCCCGAATCCTATGGCGAGCCGCCCGAGGTGCCGGCGACGGACGAATTCTCGTTCCGCTGGGAGATGAACGAGAGCGCCATGGCCACGGAAAAGCTCGCCGAGGGCATCCGGCAGTTCGGCAGCGACCTGCGCGCGCTCCACACCCTCATCCGCGAACGGCTGGCGCGGGGGTGATCTGAACGCGGATCCAACATGGTGCGGTGCGGCCCGGCCCGTAACGCGGGTCGGACCCGCGTCCCGCCGGTGGATCGTTCAAGGTGACAGCCGAGTTTAGTCCCCGCCGCATCGGTCGCGGTTCGGAGTGAGCCGTGTACAATCCTTTCTTCTCGTGGATGATGCTGGCGATCGAAGCCCAGCGTGTGGTCGAACTGCGCCTCGTCCGCCTCGCCTGGGGCGGCAGCGAGGGGATGGCCGAGGCACACTCCATGGTGACCGAGAAGGTGGAGGCCGCAGGCGAGGCCATGACGACGCTCATGCTCGGCGGCTCGCCCGAGACGGTCATCGCACGCTACCGCGAGCACGTCGCCTCGAACACCAAGCGTCTGACCGCGGCCTGACGGTCCGGCGACCGCCGTCACTGCCCCATGCGGGCTGGGCGGCAGGCCCCGATCGGGGTACCTCTTCTCTCGCCGAGGCGCGATATCGCCCCCGGCGACGGCCGCCTGACGTGCGGCCCAGGACGGATCTGAACGCCTGCCATGATCGAGCCGAACCAAACCGCCTTCATCGTGAAGGTCGCCCGCCGGGACGAGGACACCCCGGACTGCCTGCTGACGGTGTTCTACGCCGTGATCGCGGACGATCCCGACAGCGGGGTCAAGATCGTGCGGGAGGCCGTGAAGGATGGGGCCGAGGTCACGCTGACTGAGGTGCGCCTTTCGCAGGCGACCGCACAGGCCATCGACCTGCGCCCGGGCTACGCGCGCGCTCTCTGACCGGAATTCGGCTTCCACGCCCATCCGTGTTGAGGGGCGAAATCGGATGGGCGTGGAAGGCCAGCAATTGGCTGGTGCAATGGGCGTAGAGCGACAGGGTTAACGGTTTCTTACCGCCGCGCCCGCTCAGGAATGCGGTGCGATCCAGCCGAGGACCGACGCGCAGCGCTCGGCCTGGAGGCGGGTTAACCCGGAGGCGACCGCCGCGCCGTTGCGGTAGACCACGAAGGTGCCGTCGTCGGTCGCGCGGATCTTGATCGACGCCATCACGCGTCTCCGCCGACGAACGCCTGAAGCTGCGTCAACCCGCTCGCGGTGATCTGCCAGGTCGCGAGCCCGTCGCCGACCGCGATCCGCTCCAGGTGGCCGACACTCTCGAGGGCCGTGAGCCGGCTGTGATCGCCGGGCCAGGATGCGTTCGGCTTTCGCTCAATGGAGATCCGAGAGTTGCCGGAACCGGCGGCCTTATTGAGCAGGCGGCGCTCGTGATTGACCAGCATTGGCACTCCTGGGCAGTTCCAATCGGGACGCATTACTTACGTACAAGCTGGCCTATATGGCCAAGCTTGGCAACCCCATGCCCTGAAAAGCCCATGCTCTGAAGACCCCGCGCATCGGTCCGGTTCATCGCCCCGGATCAGGATGCCAGCGCCAGGTCCGCCCCGGCGAAGCCCAGCCCGGCCAGGAACAGGCAGCCGCCCATCCTTTCGAGCAAGGCGCGGTATTGCGGCGCCCACAGGGATGCGGCGACCAGGCCCGTGCCGGCCGCCACGCAGAACACGCCCAATCCCATCATGCCGGCCTCCCGGTCGAACCGCGCCGCGGAGACGACCGCTCCCGAACCCGAAAGGTTGCGGCCCCTATGGGTTGTCGACAGGCAAATCTTGCGTCGCCGGCGGAGGGGCCGGCCCTGCGGACGGCCCTTTCGGAAAGCGGCGACCCGTTCGCGGCCGGCTTCGTACCGGCGCGACCTCACGCGAACATGTCGGGCTGCGTCGCGGCGATGTGGCTGTAGAGGGTCTGGAAGTGCAGCCAGCCGATATAGTCGCTGCCGACATGCTCGCGGCTGTAGCGGGCGGTCTTCTCCGACAGGAGCTGCGGCTTGATCCCGGTCGCCTCGATCAGGAGTTGCTGCTTGCAGGCCCGCTCCAGGGCGATGAACCAGAACGCCGCGTCGTCGATGCTGTGGCGGCTGCAGGTGAGCAGGCCGTGGTTCTGGTGCAGCACCCCACGGTTGCGGCCGATCTGCTGGGCCACCGAGAGGCCGCTCGCCTTCTCGACCGCGACCGCCCCGGCCGAGGCGCCGATCACCGCGTGGCTGTCGTAGAAGGCAGCCGCATCCTGGCTGATCATGTCCAGCGGCCGGCCCGTGGCGCACCAGGCGGTGCCGTAGGTCGTGTGCGCGTGGCACATCGCCATCACGTCGGGGTGCTCGTCGTGCACGGCGGCGTGGAGCACGAAGCCGGCGCGGTTGATCGCGTAGCGTCCTTCGACCACGTCGCCCTTGTGGTCGGCCAGGATCAGGTTCGACATCCGCACCTGCGAGAAGTGCACGCACATCGGGTTGGTCCAGTACAAGTCCGGGCGCTCGGGATCGCGGATCGTGAGGTGCCCGGCGAAGCCGTAATCGAACCCGTGCATCGCGAAGGCCCGGCAGGCCGCCACGAGGTGCTGCTTGCGGTATTCCCGTGCCTCGGCGTGGTTGGCGAACTGGGGGATCTCCGGGAAGATCAGGCCTGCCTGCTCGGGCTGGTAGATCGAGGTCCGCTTGCGGCCGGCGCTGTCGGGGGGCAGGTCGATGGCGACATCGCTGTCGTGGGCGTGGTCGTCGAGCATGGCGTGTCCTCTCGTCGGGTGATGCGGGAATGCGGACCGTCCGCGTCCAGCCCGGCGCGGGGCCATGCCGAACGGCGGGGTATCCCCGGCCGCCCCGGCGCGTCTGGCTGTCGTCCCGGCCGTCTTCGCAGCCCGATCGGCACTATCGTGCCACCATCCGTCGTTGACAAACGACGATTTTTCACGGTTTCCGTGAATCCATTTCACGGATTGCAGCATGCGGCAGATCCCGAGCTTTCCGGCGCTGCGGGCCTTCGAGGCGGCCGCGCGTCTCGGCAGCTTCGCCCGGGCGAGCGAGGAACTGCACCTGACGCCCTCGGCGGTGAGCCACCAGGTCCGCGCACTGGAGCGCATTCTCGGGCGCGCCCTGTTCCGGCGCGCCAACCGCCGGGCCATCCTGACCGCCGACGGCGAGCGCCTGTGTGCCGGCCTCGCGCGGGCCTTCGACTCCATCGAGGCGCTCTGCGCCGAGCTGAGCCCGCCGTCGCCCTCGTCGCTGGCGGTGCATTGCACGCCGAGCTTCGCGGCGAAGTGGCTCGGGCCCCGGCTGCCCTCCTTCGTGGCGGCGCATCCCGGCATCGGCATCCGCCTCTCCAGCGGCGCCGAGCCGGTCGATCTCGCCCGACACGAAGAGATCGACATCCTGATCGCCTATGGCAGCCCCCCGACCGGCCCGGGATTGACGGTCGAGGCGCTCGGCCGGGAAGAGATCGCGGCCCTGTGCACGCCGGATCTCGCCCGGGCGCTCGGTCCGGTCGAGGCCGCGACGGTCGCGCGCATCCCCCGGCTGGACTCGTCGTTCAGCCCGGTGCGCTGGCCGGACTGGTTCGCCCTCAACGGCCTGCCGGCGCCGGCCTCGGCGCCCGGGGCGGCGTTCGATCGCGGCGCCCTGGTGATCTCCGCCGCGGTCCAGGGGCTCGGGGTGGCGCTGGAGAGCCTGCGGTTCGCCCAGGCCGAACTCGGCGCCGCGCAGCTGGTGCGGCTCGGCGAAGGCCGCCTGAAGAGCCTGTACCGGGACCTCCACTTCATCTGCACCCGTGCCCGGGACCGGGATCTGGAGAAGATCCGGGCGTTCCGCCGATGGCTCCTCGAGCGGGAGCACGAGAGCCGCGTCGCCGGCTAGGCTGTGCCACCTGGCGGCAACGTCCCTTCGTCGCCGCATGGGCCAGGGTCGCGGCATGGGCAGGTGCACCGCATGGGCAGGTGCGGAAGCGCATGATAATGCCGAACCGGCAAGACCCCACAAACGCGGCGGGCACGCGCGGAGAGGTCCGACCGACCGCGAAACGCCGGGAGAGCGCCATGTCCCTGTTCGCCAAGCTGCAGCGTCGCGCCGACGAGGGCCGCCCCGTCCGCGTCGGCCTGATCGGCGCCGGCAAGTTCGGCTCGATGTACTTGTCCCAGGCGCCCCGGACGCCCGGCATCCACCTGATCGCCGTGGCCGACCTGTCGCCGGACAGGGCGCGCCAGGCCCTGCGCCGGGTGGGCTGGGACGAGGCCCGCTTCGCGGCCCCGACCCTGGAGGAGGCCGCGCGGACCGGGGCGACCTGCGTCGGCGACGACGCCGACGCCCTGATCGCCAGCCCGTTCCTGGACATCGTGATCGACGCCACCGGCAGCCCGGCCGCCGGCATCCGCCACGCCCTTAAGGCCTGCGAACACCGCAAGCACATCGTGATGGTCAACGTCGAGGCCGACGTGCTCGCCGGCCCGCTCCTGGCCCGCCGCGCCGCGGAGGCCGGTGTGATCTACTCCATGGCCTCGGGGGACCAGCCGGCGCTCATCGCCGAGCTGGTCGACTGGGCGCGCACGATCGGCCTGGAGGTGGTCTGCGCCGGCAAGGGCACGAAGTACCTGCCGGCCTACCACGCCTCCACCCCCGACACGGTCTGGGGGCATTACGGCTTCAGCGCCGAGCAGGTCGCCGGCGGCGATTTCAACGCGCAGATGTTCAACGCCTTCCTGGACGGGACCAAGTCGGCCCTGGAGATGGCCGCGGTGGCCAATGCCTGCGGGCTGACCCCGCCGCGCGACGGCCTGGCCTTCCCGGCCTGCGGGGTCGACGACCTGCCCACGCTCCTGCGTCCGGTGGCCGATGGCGGGATCCTGACCGCGCGCGGCACCGTCGAGGTGGTGTCGTCGCTGGAGCGCGATGGGCGCCCGGTGTTCCGCGACCTGCGCTGGGGCGTCTTCGCGGTGTTCGAGGCGCCGAGCCGCTACGTGCAGGAATGCTTCGCGCAATACGGGCTGAAGACCGACGCCAGCGGCCGCTACGCCGCCACCTACAAGCCCTACCACCTGATCGGCCTGGAACTCGGGATCTCGGTGGCGTCCATCGCGGTGCGCGGCGAAGCCACCGGCGCCACCGGGGCTTGGCGCGGGGACGTGGCGGCCATCGCCAAGCGCGCCCTGAAGGCCGGCGAGCGCCTCGACGGCGAGGGCGGCTTCACGGTCTACGGCACGCTGATGCCGACGGCCGATTCCCTACGGGAGGACGCCCTGCCGATCGGTCTGGCGCACAACCTCGTCCTGACCAACGACATCCCGGCCGGCCATCCGGTCCGCTGGAGCGACGTGGCCTACGATGCGAGCCATCAGGCCATCCGCATCCGGCGCGAGATGGAAGCCGTGTTCCGCGCCGAGCTGGGCCTGGCGTCACCCGCACAACAGGTCGCTTGACCGACAGATAGGCCCGGCCGCTCCGGCGCGGCTGGGCGTCTGAGGATCGCACGGACACGGGATCGCGCTGACGTTCCCTGTCAGGCACTACGCCAGATCCTGAGGGTGGTTGGTTGTCTGCGACGGGAAAGGGCTAGGCCCTGCATCCGTCCAATACTTCGTAGGAATGGCGCGCCAGTCTGAATAAAAGTGCGAACACCTATGTCATTGAGGTGGCGAGATAATTTTTAAGGCCCGGCGGCAACCCGGCACGTCACTGTCAGAGTGAGATCTCACCAACCCGAAACGCTTCCCCCGAAACCGGACGTTCCGCAATGCGCCCAACCCGGCCATTCGGCGAGCCCGAGACGCATCTCCGAAGCGGACGTTATAAGATGTGAGCTCCCCCGCCGGTCTAGCGCAAAATCAGAGGGCCCTCAGCGCGATCTCGATGATGCGACGTCTTGCTGACGACCTGCTTGCCATACCTCGACGATGCGGGAGCTGTTGGCGATGTCCTCGGACGGGTCCGCGGCTAGGATGACGAGATCCGCGCGGCGGTTAGCTTCCAGGCTGCCGCGATCGGTTAGATCGAGAAGTTCCGCCGCCCGCGACGTCGCGGTGATCAGAGCCTTCATGGGTGTGAAGCCCGCCTGTACCATCAGCGTCAACTCGCGGTGCTCCGCCACGCCTGGTATGCGCTCGGGTGCCGCGCCGCTGTCCGTCCCGAACCCGATCCGCACGCCGGCGTCGTCAAGACGCTTCAGGTTGGCAAGGTTCACAGCTAGAGAGTCGCGAGCGGCCTGTGCTTTGGCGCTCGTGCGCGTCTCGCGTTGCCAGGTGGGATCCTCGAAAAGGGCCTTGAGCTCAGGCGCGAGCGCCGTTTGGACGAAGGAGTTCTGCGCCCAAGCCGGTGCGTCAGCGTAGGCGAAAGTCGCCTCATCCAGGGCGAGTGTCGCGATGTACCAAGTGTTGCGCGCCTTCAGCAGCGCGATGAAATCCGCATCGACTGGCTTGTCACGCACCCCATGCGCCAGCACATCCACGCCGGCGTTGGTGACCGCACGCGCGTCCTCCAAGTCGTGTACGTGCGCAGCGACCCGCAAACCAAGCCGATGTGCCTCGTCGATCACGGCCGCGTAGATCACTGGCTGCATCTTGGCCGGCACGGACCCGCCGAAGTCGTCGAGCCATAGCTTCACCATGTCGGTGCCGCGCGCCTTCATCGCACGGACCGCCTCGCGACCCTCATCAGCGTTCGCAGGGCGGAAAAGCTGATCCGCGCTCACGCGGATCATCGCCTGTGGTGGTCCTCCATTGGGTACGCCAATACCGCGATCGACGCCGAACAGATCCGCGCCGGGGATCCGTCCCGCGTGGTCCTCGGCACGGATCTCGGGCATGATCGCGCCGTTGAGCCCAAGCGCCATCACCGTAGTCACACCCCGGGCCGTATAGGCCTTGAGCTGGGCGAGGATGTTCTCGCGCGTGTAATTCTGGGCGCCCACCTCAACGCCCTGCACGATGCCGACATGGGAGTGGTCGGAGATCAGCCCCGGCATGATCGTGCGGCCGCGCTGCTCCCGGACCTCAGCATCGGACGGCACCGTGACCGCGGATTTTGGACCTGCTGCGACGATGCGGTCGCCGTCGACGATCAGCACCGCATCCTCGATAGGCTGGGCCGATCGACCGTCGATCAGCCGCACTCCCGTGAAGGCCAACGGTTTTGCGACGGCACTTCCGACGCAAATCAGGCTCATGGCAGTCCCCACAGCCGGCAGAAGCGCGTCCCATCGCATCGCACATTCCTCCCGATCCACCGCAAGACATTGGCGGTCGCTATGTTTGGCGTGCGACCTCAGATCCTGCGTATGTTTCAAGCGTCGATGTGAGGGCTTTCCGGCGCGGTTGTCGAGGTGTGTCGTTCAGCTCAAGCGTCGCTGGTCTGTGACAAACATCGCGGTAAGGGAGATCATGATGCGGCGGCGTGAACTGCTCCTGGGCATGGCGAGCCTCGCCTCGACCTCGTCCGCACGGGCTCAACAGCCTGACTCTGTTCTTCATCTAACTCTGGGGACCGCCACGCCAGGCGGTTCTTTCCCCGCCTTCGGTCGCGCACTGATCGCAGCGGTCCATGAGATCGACCCAGGTGTGATAATCGGGCCGAGGATCACGAAGGGCTCGACGGAGAACCTGACCCTGCTCAAATCGGCTGAGCTCGATCTTGCCCTTGTGCAGGGCGAGTACGCCTACGAGGCTCTATCTCGCCAGAGTGCCGACGGCGGTGGCTTGAAGGTTGTGGCCCCCATCGATGCCTCGCCCGGCATGTTTGTGGTCCGAGCCGCCAGTCCGGTTCAAAGCATCCCGGATCTGCGCGGTCGTGCCGTCGCGCTCGGCACGCGCGGCTCCGGCTTTACGATCATGGGTCGAACCGTGCTCCAGGGCTCTGGAATCGATCCTGACCACGACATTACGCCGATCCTTCTCGACGATGCCGGCGACGGCGCCACACAGGTTCTCGACGGCCGCGCAGCGGCCTTGTGGGGTGCGAGTCTCGGCTGGCCGGGCTTCAAGACCCTCGCGGATGCGCCGGGTGGCGCCCGCTTCTTCGGCCCGCGCCCGGAAGCGGTCCCCAAGATCCTGACGATTCGGGCCTCAATGCGCCGCCTGACTGTTCCGCCCGGCTCCTTCCGCGGACAGGACGCGGCGATCGCGACCGTCGGGTCTTGGAGCTTCATCCTAGGCCGGCCAGGGCTTGATGACGCCTATGTCACGCGCCTCGTGCGGGCGATCGATCGCGGCCGGAACACTTTGGCCCGGCTCTATCCTCAGGGCAGCGAGAGCGACCCGCGCAACCTGGTCTCGAACGTACCGACCACATGGCTGCATCCGGCGACTGCGGCGTATCTCCGTGAGGTCGGGGCCAATCTCGAGTGATAAGCGAGCGACGACTTTTAGGCTGCGGCGTTTCGAGCTAAGCCGGTGCGGCCAAACTCGGCGTTTGAACCGACTGGCCCGTGAGGAAGCCCGAGATGATCCGCTCGCTGTGCGTTGCCGTGGCGACGCTCGCCCTGACGCTGCCCGCCGTACGCGCCGACGAGATCAAGTCGGGTGAAGCACCTGCTTCCTCCGTAACGACATCCTCGGCACCCGCGACGCAGGTCCCCGAAATCGCGTTCGACTCGGTCCCAGACTTCCTGAAGCTGCCGCCGGACATCAATTTCGGCGAGGTGGCGGGCATCGCCCTGAACTCGAAGGGCCATATTTTCATCCTGTCACGCGGGGCGACACAAGGGCCGGCCTACGGCGCCGCCGCCGCCCAGCTCCTGGAGTTCAATCCGGACGGCACCTTCATCCGGGAGATCGGCCACGGCCTTTACGCTTGGTCCTACGCCCACGTCGTGCGCGTCGATCGCGAGGACAACATCTGGGTCATGGACAAGGGCTCGGACATGGTGGTGAAGTTCACCCCAGAGGGCCGCGTCGCCATGGTCTGGGGGCGTAAGACCGAGGCTGCCGACGATACTGCGGAGCCTTGGAAGCACCCCACGCCGCCGCTGCCGCCTGTGCAGGGCCAATTCCGGCAGGTCACCGATGTGGCCTGGGACAAGGCGGGCAACGCCTACATCAGCGACGGCTACATCAACTCGCGCATTGCCAAGATCGACAAGGACGGCAACTGGGTTGATTCGTACGGCAGCTATGGCACCGAGCCGGGTCAGTTTCGCACCCTGCATTCCATCGCCGCGGACGCGAATGACAACATCTACATCGCCGATCGTGGCAATGCCCGCATCCAGGTGATGGATACCGCTGGCCACATTCAGCGGATCATAAAGATCGAGGTGCCGTTCGATTATGACAAGGCGCGCGCCATCATCCGCGGCAAGCCGGCAAGGGACCGCACCACGGTCGATCTGTTCACGCCGGGCGCGCCCTGGGCTTTGTGCATCACGCCCGGGCCCAAACAAGTGCTTTTCGTCGCCGACGCCTTCCCGGGGCGGATCTACAAGCTGTCTCTCGACGGCAAGGTGCTGGGCGTGCTTGGCGAGACGGGCAAACAGCTCAAGCAGTTCGGCTGGATCCACGAGATCGCCTGCCCGTCCGAGAACGAGATCTATGTCGGCGAACTGCTGAACTGGCGCCCGCAAAAGCTGGTGCTACACCCGTGATTGTGCAGGCGTTCGCTTCGCGCCCACCTGAGACGTTCAAAATCTTCGCCTCAGTGCCTTGAAGCGGGGCCCGGCCGGATCAAGCTGTCCCCGTAGCGCGAACTGCGTTCACCGTCTGAAAATAGCGGTCAAGCCGCATAGGCCAATGAAGGTCCGCATGGTCTCGTTCGGGATCGCGACGTGTATCGCATCGAACGATAGGCCGCCGGCCCGGCACCCGTGTCGTCCGAGAACAGTCGCGAATTGGGAGCGCGAATGGGCCAGCTCCATCACGCCATCATCGAAGCGGAAGCAAAGTTCGCCGCAGCGGTAGTCCAGTTCATCACGGCGCGTTGAGCGCTCGGCGAGCGGTTCAAGCCCGCACGGCAAGCTATTCCCGCCGTCGATGACGACAAAAAATGCTGCACCGACCTTAGATGGAGAATTGTATCTCCATGTTTCTGGTCGTCTCGCATGAACGAACTCATCAAATTGCCGCACTGGCCCGATGAATGCATAATACGATATGCTGCTGTACGTAGCCGTCGAGCCCCCCGTCCAGATTGATCGAGGCGAATTTAAGGTATGGCGGCGATTGTCCGACTGGCCCTGTTGCGGCCCTACACCTTCGTCGTGATGTCGATCCTGATCCTAATCTTCGGGGTCATGGCGATCGTGCGCACCCCGACCGACATCTTCCCCCGTATCGGCATACCGGTGATCAGCGTCGTCTGGCAGTACACCGGGTTGCAGCCCGACGACATGGCGGGGCGCATCGTCTCTGTGTTCGAGCGCTCGCTGACCACCACGGTCAACGATATCGAGCACACCGAGTCGCAATCGGTCCCGGGCTACGGGATCGTGAAAATTTACTTCCAGCCAGGTGTCGACATCACTGCGGCGCAGGCGCAGGTCACCTCTATCTCTCAGACGCAGCTCAAGCAGCTGCCGCCGGGCGTCACGCCGCCCCTGATGCTCGCCTACAACGCGTCGAGCGTGCCGATCATCCAGCTCGCCCTGTCCAGCGACAGCCTCTCGCAGACAGCGCTCAACGACCTCGCGCAGAACTTCATCCGGCCTCAGCTCACCACGATCCCCGGGGCGCAGCTGCCCTACGCCTACGGCGGCGCCGCGCGCCAGGTGCAGATCGATCTCGACCAGTCAGCGCTGCACGCCCACGGCCTGTCGGCGGCCGACGTCGGCGCAGCCTTGGCCCGGCAGAACCTGATCAACCCGGTAGGCACCCAGAAGATCGGGACCTTCGAGTGGATCGTCGACCTCAACGACTCACCCAAGACCATCGAGGCGTTCAACGACCTGCCGGTCAAGGTCGTGGACGGCGCCGTGGTTTTCATGCGCGACGTCGCCCACGTGCGCAACGGCTCGCCGCCCCAGACCAACGTCGTCCAGCTTGACGGCAAAAAGGGCGTGCTGATGTCGATCCTCAAGATCGGCAACGCCTCGACCTTGGACATCATCGCCGACGTCAAGGCGCGCCTGCCCGCCATCCAGGCGGGGCTGCCGACGGGCGTCGACCTCAAGTACGTGGCCGACCAGTCGGGCTTCGTGCGCGAGTCCGTGGTGGCGGTGGTGCGCGAAGGGGTCATCGCCGCGGCGCTGACAGGCCTGATGATCCTGGTCTTTCTGGGCAGCTGGCGCTCGACCCTGATCATCACCGTGTCGATCCCGCTCGCCGTGCTGTGCTCGCTGATCGCGCTCTCGGCGCTCGGGCAGACCATCAACGTGATGACGCTTGGCGGGCTCGCCCTGGCGGTCGGCATCCTCGTGGATGACGCCACCGTGACCATCGAGAACATCAATCGACACATGGAGGAGTTCGGCGAGGACATCGTCACCGCGATCACCCGCGGGGCGCAGGAGATCATGCCGCCGGCCACCGTCGCCCTGTTTTGCATCTGCATCGCCTTCGTGCCGCTTCTGGCGCTTGGCGGCGTGGCGGGCTTCCTGTTCCGGCCGCTGGCGATGGCGGTGGTGTTCGCGATGATCGCGTCCTACGCGCTTACCTACACCCTGGTGCCGACGCTGGCGCGCTACCTGCTGACCGAGCACGCCCACGGACAGGATCTGGCCGGCAAGCCCAGCGTCTTCGCCCGGTTTCAGCGCGGCTTCGAGCGCCGCTTCGAGGCCCTGCGGCAGGCCTATCTCGGGCTGCTCGGCTTGGCGCTGTCGCGCCGGAAGTCCTTCGCGGTCGGCTTCCTCGCGGTAGTCGGCCTGTCGTTCGGCCTCGTCCCCTATCTCGGGCGGGACTTCTTTCCGGACGTGGATGCGGGGGCGCTACGCATCCACCTGCGGGCTCCCACGGGCACGCGCATCGAGGAGATGACGGCGTTGACCGGGCGGGTCGAGGGAAGGCTGCGCGCGCTGATCCCACCGGGACGCGTGGCCAGCGTTGTCAACAACATCGGCCTTCCGATCAGCGGCATCAACATTTCCTACGGCAACAGCGGCACCATCGGTACCTTCGACGCCGACATGCTTGTGACCCTCGACGAGGCCGGAGGCGGCGGCGAGGGCGGCCCATCGACCGCGGCCCTGACCCGGCAGCTGCGCGAGCGTCTGCCGCAGGATTTTCCAGGCGTGACCTTCGCTTTCCTGCCCGCCGACATCGTCAGCCAGATCCTGAACTTCGGCTCCCCCGCTGCGCTGGATGTGCAGGTCGCCAGCCGCGACGTGGCGGGGGGCCGCGCCTACGCCAACACGCTCATGGCCCGGGTTCGCCGCGTGGCCGGGGTGGCGGACGCGCGCATCCAGGAGCAGGCGCGCAACCCCGCGCTGCGGGTCGATTTCGACCGCGCGCTCGCCGGGGTCGTCGGCCTGACCGAGGGCGACGCGGCCGCGAGCCTCCAAGCGACGCTGTCGGGCAGTACGCAGACCGCCCCGACCTACTGGCTCGACCCGCGCAACGGCGTGTCCTACCCGGTCTCTGTCCAGACGCCGCAATATTCGATCGACACGCTGGGCGCGCTCAACAACCTGCCGATCACCGCCGCCCGCTCGGAGCAGCTCCTGGGGGGCTTGGCGACGATCCACCCGGAGCCGCTCAGCGCGGTGGCGACCGACTACAACATCGCCCCCACCGTCAACATCCTGGCCACGACGCAGGACCGTGATCTCGGCGGCGTCACCGCGGACATCCAGCGGGCGATTGACGAGACGCGGGCCGACCTGCCGAAGGGGGCGACCGTCACAGTGCGCGGGCAGGCGGTGACCATGGCGCAAGCCTACCAGCAACTGCTCGTGGGCCTCGCCTTCGCGATCGTGCTCATCTACCTGCTCATCGTCGTCAACTTTCAGTCCTGGGTCGACCCGTTCGTCATCGTGACGGCGCTGCCGGCGGCGCTCGCCGGCATCGTGTGGATGCTGTTCGCCACGCACACCCACGTCTCGGTGCCAGCGCTGACGGGGGCGATCATGTGCATGGGTGTGGCGACCGCCAACTCGATTCTGGTCATCAGCTTCGCCCGTGAGCAGCTCGACGCGGGACGCACGGCGATCGAGGCTGCCCTGGCGGCCGGGGCGACGCGTCTGCGGCCTGTGATGATGACCGCGCTGGCGATGATGATCGGCATGGCGCCGATGGCGATCGAGCCGGGTCAGAACGCGCCGCTCGGCCGCGCCGTGATCGGCGGACTGCTGTTCGCCACGCTTGCGACTTTGTTCTTCGTGCCGGTGGTGTTCGGCATCGTGCATGGGCGGCCCCGCCGCGCCGGGGCCCGGCGCGAAGACGCTTCCCCCCAAGCTCTCTCATCCCCATCAGCCTAACCCCAGATCCCGCATGCACCCCACCCAACACGTCAAATCCGAGGACGCCGCGCACGCGGGCGCCGAGCCAGCTGTCGCGTCGCCTCGCCCCCCATCGGGGCGCCGGGTCAGCCTGCTGCTGGCGGGCGTGGCAATCGGCGCCGCGGCGCTCGCCTGGGTCGGCATCAACGACCGGGCGAAGGGGATGCAGGAGGTCGAGAGCTGGACCGAACAGCAAGCAGTGCCCACCGTCCGTATAGTGCACGCGCGGCGCGGGCCCATGGACGAGGACCTGACCTTGCCCGGGTCGCTGAGCGCCTTCTACACCGGTACACTGTATGCCCGCGCCAGCGGCTACGTCACGGCCTGGCATCGGGATATTGGCGCCCGCGTGCGCAAGGACGAGGTCCTGGCCGAGATCTCGGCGCCCGACCTCGACCAGCAACTCGCCGAGGCGCGCGCCACCCTCGTTCAGCTCCAGGCCGCGGTCGACCAAGCTCAAGCGAACGCCGATCTCAGCGCGGCCACCAACAAACGCACCGCCCGCCTGGTAACGCAGGGCTGGTCGAGCGAGGAACGCGGCGACACCGACCGCTTCACCGCGGCCTCGCGTACGGCGGCCCTATCGGTGGCCAAGGCGAACATCGTCGCCCAGCAGGCAAATGTCGGGCGTCTGGAGGAACTGACACGGTTCAAGGAGGTCCGAGCACCCTTCGATGGGGTCGTGACCGCGCGCAACGTCGATATCGGCGACCTGCTCACCGCGGGGGGAACCTCGGGTCGGCCGCTCTATCGGGTCTCGGACCTCCACCGGGTGCGTGCCTACGTGAACGTGCCGCAGGCCTTCCTCGCCGTGATGAGGCCGGGGCTGAAGGCTTCCTTGCACGTGCCGGGGCAGGAGGCATCGTTCGACGCAGAGGTGACCTCGACCGCGAACGCCATCGCGGAAGACTCCCGCAAGGGTCTCGTGGAGCTCCAGGCTGACAACCCGGAAGGCAAACTCTGGCTGGGGGCGTTCGTGGAGGTGCGGTTCCACGTGCCTTCAGACCCGGGGACGCTGCGCGTGGCCGCCACCGCGCTGGTTTTCGACCGCAACGGCACGCAGGTGGCGCAGGTGGGCGACGACCACCGGGTCGCGCTCAAGCCTGTGACGCTCGGGCGGAACCTCGGCAACGAGGTCGAGGTGCGCGCCGGCGTGGGCATTGCCGATCGGCTGATCGACAACCCTCAGGAGTTCCTGGCCAGCGGAGACGTCGTCCGCGTCGCTGGAGAGGAGGCTGCGCTGCGCACCGCCTCAGCGAACTGACGATCGCCCCCCGCGGCCGACGTTCCCGGCCCCCGCGCGGTGCAACTCTACCCGCTATCGCGATTGGAACAGGCTGTCGTGCCGCCGGACCGCACGGCGCTTCCACTGGCCGCCGGCGGCCACGTAATGGCAGTTGGCCGCGGCTGTCTGCTTTGCCGTCTCGAACGCGCTGAACCTGCCGGACGGCTTCCGGCCAGATTACGCCATGCTGGATCGCCGATGGGTTCAAAACCGGTCCTTCGGCTTACCGCCTGCACGAACTCCCTGTAGTCCCGTCCTGGGATCGCGGGTGGGTAGCGGCCTGTAGGGACGGGATGGGGCTGCGCGGATGCCGATCAGCAGGATGGACCTCGTAGACTCGGCCTCGCCGGAGGCACTCGTCAAACGCATCCTACAGGCTGAGCTGAACCTTTCGGTGCCCGTGCCGATCCAAGACCTGTGCGCGCGCCTTGGTATTCTCGGGATAGAGGACCTCGACACCGACGAGTTCGAGGGTGGCCTCGTTACCGACGCGAAGCGGTCCGAAGGCACCATCCTCGTCAAGCGTGGGGGCGAACCGCGTCGCCGCTTCACCATCGCGCATGAGCTCGCCCACTTCCTGATGGCGCACCACGTCCCGGATCAATCCGGCCGGTTCATGTGCAAGAGCTCTGACCTTCTCCGCGTCACAGCGAAGGAGGGTGATCAGCGGCAGCGCAGGGAGGTCGAGGCCAATCGCTTCGCCACTCTCATGTTGATGCCCCCGCACCTGTTGCGGGGAGCCATGGCGGCCTTTCGCGAGCCCAATCTGCAGCACGTTCTCATGCTCGCGCGCGACTTCGCGGTCGGCAAGGAGGCGGCGGCTCGGGCCTACGTGCAATACCAACCCGAGAGGATCGCCATCGTCGTGGCGGGCAATGGCCGGGTGCAGCGGTGCTACCGCAGCCTCTCCTTTCCGGCCATCATCTCCCCGGTCGGCAGCCCGGTCCCGACAGGCTCGCTCTATCACAGTGGTCCACATCAGCCGAACATCGCGAGCGACATCGCCGCGTGTAGTTCCGATCTCTGGATCGACGTGAAGCGCGACCTCCGCGCGCCGTCCCTCTACGAGCAGGTGTACCTTCAGCAGAACAACTTTGCGATGATCCTCCTGCGTCTGGAAGCTGTCCCGGAGGAGAGCGCGGAGGAACGCAGGCTGGATGAGGGCTGGCGTCACCGTTTCCACTCGGGGCGACGGTAGGCAAGACACAGCCCTGATGGAACAGCCCCGACGGCTATAGCCTACTGCTTCGTCAGAGTGAGCGGTACCGCCTTCCCGAGGCTGATCCGGCGCACTCCTCAGGTCGGCATAGGAGCAATGAGGGTCGTGAATGGCGGGAACTGACGACTATCTTCGGTTGGTCCTCAATCTGGCTGCGGAAGAGGCAGCGTTCCTCGACCCGACCGGTCGCGCCGAGGACGCCGAGATGAACGCTATGGGCACCGCGTCTGTAACGTCTCCTGCGGTGTCGCTGATGATCACGAACCGTCAGCGAGCGGCGCTTCGTGAGCTTGGCTTTTCCGAAGAATCCATACGGCAGATGACGCCCGTCGAGGCGCATGGGAAGCTTGGATTGGCCTAGCTGTCGTCACCTGAACGCGGATCAGGCGGCTGCCGGCGGCGGCGATGGTGTCGTCGCGAAATGGGCGGTTGTCACAGCGGGGCTGAGGTACAGCTCGCCGGTCGTGGATAAGGCCGTTTGTGTGTAGAACCGGGCCACTCGAACCTCTCAAGTTTCAAACACTTGCACGGTGCACGAAGCGGTAATTACCCACCCCCTTGCGCGGGTTGGGTTTCGCTGATTCCCTCGTGGGATGGTTCGTACCGATCTTGAGCGGCTGAGCCGCGAGGAGTTGATCGAACTGGTGCTGCGGCTGCAGCGTCCGGATA
>NZ_VRVA01000097.1:0-20256 GCF_008039945.1 Methylobacterium sp. WL64 | reverse complement strand
CTCCTGCGGCGGACGCTCGGGCCGCGGACCGCCATGAGGCGGCTCGCCGCCGCCGCGCGGGCCGCGCTCGTCCGGGCCGCGCTCGGCTGGGCCACCTTGGGCCAGGAGCATCGGGCTCGGGGATGCGCCCGCGGGCTGCGTCAGGGTCAGGTCCGGGAGCACCGTGCCGGTGAGGAGAATCAGTCGCAGCAGCCGCATCGGAACCTCGTATCGGATCGAGCCGACCCGAACCCGATGCGCGGCGTATGGTTCCGCCCCGACCGCTCAAGACTCCGTCAGGGCGTGAGGCGCTGGGGCACCGCGATCATGTCCGGGGCGATGATCCGCACCGCCACGTGGTCGGGCTTGGCGACACTCGGCTGAGCCGCGGCGGCCTTGCCGCCCGCCGCCCCGGCGCCCATTTCGACCCCGGCCCGGCCGGCCGCGTCGGCGGCGAGTTCGGCCGCTGTCCGGTCGGCCCGGCCGACCAGGGTCAGGCGCACTTTGGGACGCGACAGGGCCTCGGCCTGCATGGGCGTGACGAAGATGTCGCCCTTGTGCCGCACCAGCATGCTCTCGGCCTTCACGAGGGATTGCGCCCAGGTCTGGTTCTGAGGTTTGCAGGAGCAGTTCGGGACGAATTCCTTGCGGAACTTGAACGCGTTGGCGAGGCTCGCATAGGCGCGGCTGCCCTTCACCGAGGCGGCGTGCTTCAGCGCCTCGTCGCCGTACGGCATGGAGTAGGCCTGCGCCTCGGTGCCGGGGCAGAGCGCCTGGCACATCTCGTCCGCGCCGCCGCGCCCCTCGGGCAGGTTGCGCATCGGGAAGAAGCCGCCGTCGCAGGTGCGCACGCAGACCATCTGCGGGCCGCCCTTGGCGTAGCTCTCTCCGCTGGCCGCATAGGTTTCCCGGGCCGGACAGTTGGCGGCGACCAGGCCCTGCAGCTCGCGCTTGCGGGCGCCGCTGTCGTCGAACACCGCGCCGCCATAGGTGGCCTTGAGCGCGCGGATGCGCTGCTCGACGGCGCCGCACTGGGGCGGGCGCGTGTCGAAGAACAGGAACTTGCCGCCCTCGCAGTTCAGCCCGCGGAAATAGGCTTCCAGCCGCCCGATCTCGTCGTTGAGCGCCCGGGTCGTGCTGGCACCGGTCTGGACGGAGGCGAGCTCGGCCCGGTAGCGCCGGCAGGCGGGCGACGGCAGCTGCGGTGCGCCGGGCCGCGGCTCGCTGAATGCGGGCGGACCGGCCTGCGCATCCTGCGCCCGGGCTGTGTCGAGGCTGAGGGACAATCCGCATGCCAGCGCCGCGCTCAAGATGAGGCGGCCGAGCGAACGGACGATCGGGCGGTCAAGCATCGGCTGCATCGCGTGATCGGGAATGCCGTGGTCCCCTCGGTTGGGCGCTGTCTGCCCCGGCCTCGGGACCGAAGCAGCTTGACTGTACGCCCCCTCGTCAGGCGACGACAGCCCTCCTACATCCGGGTGGCAAGCTTGGGCAGGGAATTGATCCGTGATGTGGTTTCGGAGTCTCACCTATGTTGGGTTGGTTGCCCTCGGCCTCTCCGCGGCGGGGCCGGCCTCGGCTCAGGAACCGGACCGGATCTTCTCCAAATCCACGGTCTGGCGGCCGCTGACGCCCAACGACAAGCTCGTGGTCTACGGCATCGACGACCCGGCCGTGTCGGGGGTCGCCTGCTGGTACACGCAGCCGGAGAAGGGCGGCATCAAGGGGACGCTCGGCCTCGCCGAGGACGTCTCCGACATCTCGCTGGCCTGCCGCCAGACCGGGCCGATCGCCTTCAAGGGCAAGCTGAGCCAGGGCGAGGTCGTGTTCAGCGAGCGGCGTTCGCTGATCTTCAAGTCGATGCAGATCGTGCGCGGCTGTGATGCCCAGCGCAACACGCTGATCTACATGGTCTATTCCGACAAGGTCGTGCAGGGTTCGCCGAAGAACTCGACCTCGGCGGTGCCGCTGGCGCCCTGGGGCACGGAGCCCGCGCCGAAATGCTCGGAGTTCGTCAAAGGCTGACGACGGCCTGCCGGGGCGCCGTTCAGTCTCGGCAGGTGATGCGGATCGGGCGCTCGGTCGGCGTCGAGATCGGCTGCTCGATGGCGCCGGTATATTCGTCGGCGGCCGCGATCCCGAACGTGTTGGCGGCGGCATAGCCCTGCGCTTCGCACCACGCGTTGGCGACCACCTGGCCGCACTCGCTGCCGGGGGTCGTCAGGCAATCGCCGACGCCGTAGCCGTCGCTCGACGGGATCAGGAAGGTCTTCTCGACATGGGCCGGCACCTTGGCGGGCGTCTCGCCGTCGCTGCCGGCGAACGCGCCCTGCGCCAGGCCGGCCGTGGCCAGGGCGGCAGCGATGACGAAGGTACCAACGGCCGTGCGTCGCATGGATCGTCCTTGGGCACAGGATCTTGGGTTTGAGGACCTTGGTCCGGACGGTCCGACGGCGCGGTTAAGGAAGGCTTACCCGCCGCTTGCGCGGACCATCTCGAATTCCTCACGCTTTTGCGTTAGCCCCATCGGGCGGGCGGCACCGTCGCCGCATTGCAACAGCGAACCGCCGCGGCGGGACCCGAGCCGTCACGGTTCGGCCGTTCTTCGCGTCGCAGGGCCCGCAGGTCGTTGAAGGCAGGGCCGGTTTTCCGGCGACGGCGCGGCGCCGGGATTCGGCCGCGGCGCCGGAAGGGGATGAGTTTCATGGCGCCGATGTTGCGGCTCTACAACACGCTCAGCGGTGCCAAGGAGGCGTTCGCGCCGATCGATCCCGCCCATGTGCGGATGTATGCCTGCGGCCCGACCGTCTACGACGCGGCCCATATCGGCAACGCGCGCCCGATCATCGTCTTCGACCTGCTGTTCCGCTTGCTGCGCCACCTCTACGGGCCGGGCCACGTCACCTATGCGCGCAACGTCACGGACGTGGACGACAAGATCAACGCCCGCGCGGCCGAGCGCGGCATCACCATCCGTGAACTCACCGATGGCACGCTCGCGCAGTTCCACCGGGATATCGGCGACCTCGGCGTCCTCGGGCCCGAGGATGTGAACGCTCCGGGCGCGCCGCCCCGCTTCATCGAGCCCCGCGCCACCGATCACATCGCCGAGATGCGCACGATGATCGACGCGCTGGTGGCCGGAGGGCACGCCTACGTGGCGGAGGGGCACGTGCTGTTCGACGTCCCCGCCATGCCCGAGTACGGCCGTCTCTCGAAGCGGCCCCTCGACGAGATGGAGGCCGGCGCCCGGGTCGAGGTCGCGCCCTACAAGCGCTCGCCCCTCGACTTCGTGCTGTGGAAGCCGTCGAAGCCCGGCGAGCCGTCCTGGCCGTCACCCGCCGGCATCGCCGAGCCCGGTCGGCCCGGCTGGCACATCGAGTGCTCCGCGATGTCGGCCAAGCACCTCGGCAAAACCTTCGACATCCATGCGGGCGGCATCGACTTGATCTTCCCCCACCACGAGAACGAGGTGGCGCAGTCCCGCTGCTGCTTCGGGACGCCCGTGATGGCCAATGTCTGGCTGCACAACGGCTTCCTGCAGGTGGAGGGGGAGAAGATGTCCAAATCGCTGGGCAACTTCATCACCATCCGCGACGTGCTGAACGACTGGCCGGGCGAGGTCGTGCGCCTGACCATGCTCAGGACGCACTACCGGCAGCCGATCGACTGGACCCTGCGCGGGCTCGAGGAATCGAGCCGCGTGCTCGACCGCTGGTACAACGCGGCCGGGGATGCCCTGGCCGCCGAGACCGCCCCGGGCACGGTGGTCGAGGCGCTCTGCGACGACCTCAACACCCCGGCGGCGATCAACGCGCTGCACGGACTGACCGAAGACGCAGCCGCCCTGCGGGCCGGCGCGCACCTGTTCGGTCTGCTCGCCCGCACCCGCAGCGCCCGCGAGCACGATCAGGTCGCGGCGTCCGGGGTCGACGTACCCGCCGTCGAGGCGCTGATCGCTCAGCGCAAGGCAGCCCGGGCCGCCAAGGACTGGCCCGCCTCCGACCGCGCCCGGGACGCCCTCGCCGCGATGGGGGTGTCCGTGAAGGACAACAAGGACGGCACAAGCACCTGGACCGTGGCGCGCTGACCGCCGCGTCCTTGGGGGAGCCGCGTCCGAGCATCGAATGATTTCCGCGGTTTGGCAGGCGCCCTGAGGTTCAAGCCTTCACCCCGTCATCCAGGGCTCGCCTGCGGCGCCCCGGAACGACGGGGCGATTGAAAGCGTCGCCGGCGGTCATCCTGGCGGCAGGGCCCGTTCGAGGCATCGCGATCGGTCGCTGAAAAAGCCAGTGACGCGATGACCTTGGCCGCGTCCTCTCGCCCGCTTGCACCGATTGCGTGTTCGCGCATCTGTGGTTGTGGGGCTGGGGGCAGAAGGGTCGCGCGTGACGGCATTCAGGATTATCGGAGCGGGTCTCGCATTGGCGGTCGGGCTCGGCCTCGCCGGGCCGGCCGACGCCATCGACGGCGGGGCGCCGGCGGGACGGGATGCGCTGGCGCAGGCCACCGTCGCCATCGGCACCATCACCCAGCCCGAGGAGGCGCTGAGGCTCACGCGCTGCACCGGGATCCTGATCGCCCCGGACCTCGTGCTCACCGCGGCGCATTGCGTGAACGGCGATCCGCTCGGCGCCCTCGTGGTGTTCTTCCGCGGCACCGAGCCGGCGCGTCCGGTCTACGGCGCCCGGGTCGCGGCCCGCTACAGCCCCGATCCCGGTGAGATGCTGCCGAACGCGGCGCCCGACGTGAGCCTCGCCGACCTGTCCCTCGACCTCGCGGTCCTGCGCCTGACCGAGCCGGTGCGCGACCGGCGCCCGGTGCCGCTCGCGGCCGATCCCCGGCGCGTGCCCAAGAGCCTGCGGATCGCGGGGGCCGGCCTGTCCGGGCGGGGTGTCGGGCGCCTGCGCACCGCGACCCTGACGCCGGTCGCGGCCAGCAACACCGGCCTGACCATCGCCCGGGCGAACGGCGCCCGGATCTGCTTCGGCGATTCCGGCGGCCCGGTCGTCGCGCAGGATCGCGGCGGGACCTATGTCTGGGGTGTCGCCAGCGCTGTGATCACCCGGACCGCGCCGTGCGGCGGCTACGTCGTGGTGGCGCCGGCCGCCCAGGTCTTCTCCGCGACCGGGGTCCGGTAGGCCCCAAAAAGCGAAAACCCCGCGCGGCCGAGCCGCACGGGGTTTTTCGAACGTGGCGGTGATCCGGGAGGATCAGACCGCCATGCGCTCCTCGGCGTCCATCGGCTCGCGCAGCACGTAGCCGCGGCCCCAGACGGTCTCGATGTAGTTCTTGCCCTGGCTGGCGTTGGCGAGCTTCTTGCGCAGCTTGCAGATGAAGACGTCGATGATCTTCAGCTCGGGCTCGTCCATGCCACCGTAGAGATGATTGAGGAACATCTCCTTGGTGAGCGTCGTGCCCTTCCGCAGCGAGAGGAGTTCCAGCATCTGGTACTCCTTGCCGGTGAGGTGCACCCGGGCGCCGCCGACCTCGACGGTCTTCTGGTCGAGGTTCACGATCAGGTCGGCGGTGGTGATCACCGACTGGGCGTGGCCCTTCGACCGGCGCACGATGGCGTGGATGCGGGCGACCAGCTCGTCCTTGTGGAACGGCTTGGTGAGGTAGTCGTCGGCCCCGAAGCCCAGACCCTTCACCTTGTCCTCGATCCCGGCCATGCCGGAGAGGATCAGGATCGGCGTCTTCACCTTCGCCACGCGCAGGTTTCGCAGCACCTCGTAGCCCGACATGTCGGGCAGGTTCAAGTCGAGGAGGATGATGTCGTAATCGTAGAGCTTGCCGAGGTCTATGCCTTCTTCGCCAAGGTCGGTCGTATAGGTGTTGAAGTTCTCGGACTTGAGCATCAACTCGATGCTCTGCGCTGTCGCGCTATCGTCCTCGATCAGAAGTACCCGCATCGTCGGTCCCCAGCCCTGCCGGCCGCATCAGCGCGCAGACACGTCCCCACCGACACCCGCCACCGGCCTGTGGACGGGCGCTCCGTCGCTCTTGACGTGGAACGCTATGGATTAATCGTTAACAAAACCTGATTCCCACCCGCAAGCGTCTCGTTCATCGAGCCCCGAGCTTGGCGGGAGGAACCAGGTCCCTCCACCCCCGCCCGGGGCCGCGATTCCGCTCCGATTGCGACCGGTCCGCCCACGCGCTTGGACGTAAGTGTCTCCCCCGTAACGAATCGGTCCCGGCTGTGACCCTGCGGCCACAGACGCACGACTTCGTGAAGTCCGGCTGGCGCCGGAGCCCGGACCGAGCCGCTACGAGCCCGATGACCGCAGTGTTAAGGAGGCCGGTAAACGAAGCGTTGAGAGCCACGCCGATGACACAGGATCCGGCAAGGTCCGTTACCAGTCTCGCCGCGGCCCAGGCGGCCCTCGACCGCGTCGAGGTGCTAGAGACGTTCGGCCGGGTCGTGGCGATCCGCGGCCTCCTGGTCGAGGTCGCCGGCCCGGTGGCGGCCATGCGGCTCGGCGGCCGGATCGACGTGGAGGGCGCCAACGGCCTCGGGCTGGTGCCGTGCGAGATCATCGGTTTCCAGGGTGACCGAGCGCTGGCGATGCCGTTCGGGTCCCTGGAGGGCGTCCGCCGGGGCTGCCCCGCCTACGTGCGCGACGAATCGGCCGGAGCCATCCGGCCCTGCGGCGCCTGGCTCGGCCGGGTGGTCGACGCCCTCGGCCGACCCGTGGACGGGCTCGGACCCCTGCCGCAGGGGCCGGATGTCTACTCCCTGCGCGCCGACCCGCCCCCTGCCCATGCCCGCACCCGGGTCGGCGGCCCGCTGGATCTCGGGGTCCGGTGCATCAACACCTTCCTGACCATGTGCGCCGGCCAGCGGATGGGCATCTTCGCCGGCTCCGGCGTCGGCAAGTCGGTGCTGCTGTCGATGCTCGCCCGCTACACCGCCGCCGACGTGGCGGTGATCGGCCTCGTGGGCGAGCGCGGCCGCGAGGTGCAGGAGTTCCTGCAGGACGATCTCGGCGCCGCCGGCCTCGCCCGCTCGGTGGTGGTGGTGGCGACCTCCGACGAGCCGGCGCTCATGCGCCGCAACGCCGCCTACGTGACCCTTTCGGTGGCCGAGCACTTCCGCGACCAGGGCGCGAAGGTGCTGTGCATGATCGATTCGATCACGCGCTTCGCCATGGCCCAGCGCGACATCGGCCTCGCGGCGGGCGAGCCGCCCACGGCCAAGGGCTACACCCCGACCGTCTTCTCCGAGCTGCCGCGCCTGCTGGAGCGTGCGGGACCCGGGGTCGGCCTCGGCACGATCTCGGCGCTGTTCACCGTGCTCGTCGAGGGCGACGACCACAACGAGCCGGTGGCGGATGCGGTCCGCGGCATCCTGGACGGGCACATCGTCATGGAACGGGCCATCGCCGAGCGCGGGCGCTATCCGGCGATCAACGTGCTGCGCTCGGTCTCCCGCACCATGCCGCGTTCCTGCGATCCGGCCTACCTGCCGGTGGTGCGCCGGGCCCGTCGGGTGCTCTCCACCTACGCCGACATGGAGGAGCTGATCCGCCTGGGCGCCTACCGGGCGGGCTCGTCCCAGGAGGTCGACGAGGCCGTGGCGCTCATGCCTCAGCTTGAGGCTTTTCTGGGGCAGGGTAAGGAAGAAGCAACGTCCATCGGCGATGGTTACGCACGGCTTAGCCAGATCGTCGGCATAGCCTAGGCATCATGCAGCGAAGCGGTAACCGCTTGGGTGTATTCGATGATGCGGAACTAGGGTCTGAGCAGGTTCGCGTTCGCGATCCTGTTTGGGGCACGGGCCGGGCATGGTCCTTGGCGCGGCCCTGAGCGTTGCGTGGAGTGAGCGTCCCAATGAAATCGCGTGACACGCTGATCCGGCTGCGCCGCTTCCAGGTTGACGAGAAGCGCCGGCGTGTGACCCAGATCGAGATGATGATGGCGGACTTCCAGCGCATGGCGGTGGAACTCGACCGCGAGGTCGCCGTCGAGGAAGCGCGCGCCGGTATCACCGATGTCGGGCATTTCGCCTACCCGACCTACGCCCGCGCCGCCGCCGGCCGCCGGGACAACATGCGCCAGTCCGCTCAGGCGCTCGAAGGCCAGCTGGCCGAGGCCAAGGCCGAGCTCGGAGAGGCGTTCGAGGAACTCAAGAAGGTCGAGATCCTGAACGACCGCGAGCGGACTGCCGAGCGCGCCGCGGAGGCGATCCGGGACCAGGCCGCCATGGACGGGATCGGGCTCAACCGCGCCCGGGGCTGACGCGCTCGCCGGCTGCTCGCGCACCCACGCGTTGCATCCTCTTCGGCGGCTCGACCGCAGGGTCTGCGTGTGATGTGCCGGCAACGCGGCACGAAACCGTCACGATCACCTGACAAGGGAAATCGGGATGGCCTCGATCCGCTTGCGGCGCGTTGCATGGCGGCGCATCAGGGGCTCTCCCCGGGGCGTCGGTGTACATGAAGAAGCTCAGCGATTTCATCTGGCCGTTGATCGGCCTCGCAGCGGTCGTGATATCGGGCTACTTCCTCTATCAAGAGTTGAAGACGACGTCGCTGGCGGCGATCTGGTCCGCAATCCTGGCGATCCCGCCGCACCGGATCCTGCTCGCAGCGCTCTCGACCCTCGTGGCTTACGCCGCGCTCGCCTGGTACGACCGGATCGCGTTGCTGCACCTCGGCGTCAACCACATCTCGTGGTTGTTCGTGTCCCTCTGCTCCTTTACCACCTACGCGCTCTCGCATAACATCGGCGCCTCGGTGTTTTCCGGCGCCCTGGTGCGCTACCGGGCCTACACGGCCAAGGGCCTCTCGGCCGCGCAGGTCGCCGTGCTGGTGGCCCTGTGCTCCTTCACCTTCTTCCTCGGCACGATCCTGCTCGGCGGCTTCACCCTGGTGGTGGATCCTCACCTGCTGACGCGCCTCGAGGGCAGGCTCCCCGGCTTCCTCACCGACCCCAAGACCGCCCTGGTGGTCGGCTTCGGCATGCTGGGCTTCGTGGCCCTGTACGTGCTCGGCTCGATCCTGCACATGCGGCCGTTGCACATCCGCTCGTTCAAGCTGGAATATCCCCGGCCCGGCATTATGGCCCGCCAGCTCCTGGCGGCGCCGCTGGAGCTTCTGGGCGCGGCCGGCATCATCTACTTCGCGTTGCCGGATGCGATGAACCCCGGCTTCATCCCGGTGCTCGCGATCTTCCTGGCCTCGTTCTCGGTAGCGCTCGCCTCGCATGCCCCCGGCGGCCTCGGCGTGTTCGAGATCGTGTTCATCACCGCGATGCACATCACCGACGACGCCCAGAAGGACGCGATCATCGCGGCGGTGATCATCTTCCGGATCTTCTACTTCTGGATCCCGGCGCTGATCTCGGTGATCGTCGTGGTGCTCTTCGAGCGCTCCCGCCTCGCCGCCGCCATCGGCTCGCCGACCGCGGTGCCTTCGACCGTGCCGGAGCCCCCAGTGGTCGTGCCCGGGCTCGACGCGCACGAGCTGGAGCGCGAGCTGAAGCAGAAGGCGGTCTGAGGCGGAGAAGCTGGTTGGGCTGGCGCGGCAGAACGTCTGCCGTGGACGTTTCGCGGGGGCTCGGGTGATGTCCTGAGCCAATGAGGCAACGCCTGCCGGATAAGCCACCGTGTCATTCCGGGGCGCCGGAGGCGAGCCCGGAATCCAGAGGCGCCGGCCGTGCAAGGTCTTGATCCGTCGACGATTATGGATCCCGGGCTCCGCTTCGCGGCCCCGGGATGACAAGGTGGGCGCCGCGTCGTTAGCCCAACTCCAAACCCCTTGAGCGACGAGTCATGCACGTTGAGCCTGCCTTGAGCAGGCCATCGACGCCGCCCCCTCAGATCGAGCCCACGGTGCGCAGCCGCGCCCGCGGGTGGATCTCGGCCTGGCTCATCACCGGGGTCTCCCGCCGGAAGCGCTCGATGATCGAGCGCACGAACGGCCGGGATTGTGCCGAGGTCACCAGCACCGGCATCTCGCCCTGGCGGGCCGCGGCCTCGAAGCGGTCGCGGACCGCGGTGACGAACTCGCTGAGCTTCGAGGGCTGCATCGCCAGGTAGCGCTCCTCGCGCTCGCCCACGATCGATTCCATGAAGGCCTGCTCCCAGGCGGGCGACAGGGTGATGATCGGCAGGGTGCCGTTCTGGTCCTGGTACTGGGCGCAGATCTGCCGGCCGAGCCGGGCGCGGACATGTTCGACCACGTCGCGCGGGTTCTTCACCGCGCCGGCCACCTCCGCGATGCCCTCCACGATCGCCCCGAGGTCGCGGATCGACACGCGCTCGGAGAGCAGGAACTGCAGCACCCGCTGCACGCCGGTGGTCGAGATCTGCGAGGGCATGATCTCCTTGAGCAGCTCGGCGTGCTCTTTCGGTAGCTCGCGCAGCAGCTTCGAAACCTCGACGTGGTTGAGCAGCTCGGAGACGTGCGCCTTGATCAATTCGGTGAGGTGGGTCGAGACCACGGTGGCGGCGTCCACCACCGTGTAGCCCTTGAGCTGCGCCTGATCGCGCAGGGACGCATCGATCCAGGTCGCCGGCAGGCCGAAGGTGGGCTCCAGCATGTGCTGGCCGGGCAGCTGAACCTGGCCGCCCATCGGGTCCATTGCCATGAACTGGCCCGGGAAGATCCGGCCGGTGCCGGCCTCAATCTCCTTGACCCGCACCACGTAGGAGTTGGCATCGAGCTGGACGTTGTCGAGGATGCGGACCGAGGGCATCACGAAGCCGAGTTCCGCCGCGAGCTGGCGGCGCAGGGCCTTGATCTGATCCGTGAGCCGGTCCTGGCCTTCGCCGTTGACCAGGGCGAGCAGCGCGTAGCCCATCTCGAGCTTCAGGTCGTCGAGCTTCAGGAGGTCGGTGACGGTCTCCTCCTTGGCAGTGGCCGCGGCCGCGACGGCCTTGGCGTCCATCGGGACGCCCTCCGCGTCAAGCGGCGGGGCCTCGTTGGCGGTCTTGTTGGTGCGCCACGCGGCGTAGCCCGCCCCGCCGCCGAGCAGCAGGAACGGCAGCATCGGCATGCCGGGCAGGAGCGCGATCAGGAACATGACGGCCGCCGACATGCCCAACGCCTTGGGGTAATGCGCGAGCTGCTTGCCCAGCGCCTTGTCGGCCGACCCTTTCACGCCCGCCTTCGACACCAGGATGCCGGCCGCGGTCGAGACGATCAGGGCCGGGACCTGGCTGGCCAGCCCGTCGCCGATGGTGAGCAGGGTGTAGCTCTTGGCTGCGTCGCCGAAGCTCATACCCTGCTGCGCCACGCCGATGACGATGCCGCCGACCACGTTGATGAACGTGATCAGCAGGGCCGCCACCGCGTCGCCGCGCACGAATTTCGAGGCGCCGTCCATGGCACCGAAGAACGACGATTCCTCTTCGAGGGCGGAGCGGCGGGCCTTGGCCACCTTCTCGTCGATCAGGCCGGCCGAGAGGTCGGCGTCGATCGCCATCTGCTTGCCGGGCATCGCGTCGAGGGTAAAGCGCGCCGCGACCTCGGCGATGCGCCCCGAGCCCTTCGTGATGACCACGAAGTTCACGATGATCAGGATCGCGAACACGATGATCCCGATGACGAAGTTGCCGCCCATCACGAAGTTGCCGAACGCCTCGATGACGTGGCCGGCCGCCGCCGTCCCTTCGTGGCCGTGGCCCAGGATCAGGCGGGTCGAGGCGAGGTTCAGCGCCAGCCGCAGCATCGTGGCGATCAGCAGCAGCGTCGGGAAGACGGTGAATTCCAGCGGGTTGTCGATCGACAGGCCGGTCATCATGATCAGCACGGAGGTGATGATCGAGACCGCCAGCAGCAGGTCGAGCAGTACCGCCGGCAACGGGAAGATCAGCACCGCCAGGATGCCCATGACGCCGGTGGCGAACATGAGGTCCGAGCGCTTGGACAGCGCGTGGAGGTCGCCGCGGGTGGGCAGCGCGAGTTGGCTCAGGACCGACGATGCAGCCCCGCCGAAAGACCCGCCCTTGACCGGCGCGCTCGCCGACTCCGCCATCGTGCTCGATCCATCCCGCGTGCCCGCGGGGAATCCCGGGAGCGCACCCGGCAAGATCTGCCGAGCGGATGGTTAGCGCGCCGTTAAGAAACCCCCAGGCCCAGGCGGGAACCCGCACTGCGTTCGCCACTTGATCGGGGGGCGATCAGATCGTCCCGGCGGTCGGGTGGGATGCCCGCTGCCGCGTCACGAAACCGGGCGGCAGCCCGCCGATCGAGAGAACGTCCATGGCCGCCCGCGTCCTCACCGCCCTGTTCGACGAGTACGATACCGCCACCACCGTGGTCGAACAGCTCGAGGCTGCGGGGATCCCGCATAGCGCCATCAGCATCCTGGCGAACCGCGCCGAGCCGGCCGTGCCCCGGGACGAGCCCTTCGGCGAACCCCAGCTCGACGTGGTCGACCCGGTGGATGCGGCCGGGACCGGCGCCACCGTCGGGACGGTCCTGGGCGGGGGCGCCGGGCTGCTGGCGGGGCTCGGGCTGCTGGCGATCCCCGGACTCGGGCCGGTGGTCGCGGCGGGCTGGCTGGTGGCGGCCGCCGCGGGAGCCGGGGTCGGCGCCGCCGCGGGCGGGCTGATCGGTGGGCTCACGGGCGCCGGCCTCAGCGAGGACGAGGCCCAGACCTATGCCGAAGGCGTGCGCCGCGGCGGAACCCTCGTGACGGTGCAGGCCGAAGATCACCAGGCCGACCGGGTGATGGCGATCCTCGATCGCGGCGGCTCGATCGACCTCGACGAGCGCGCCGAAGGCTGGCGGGCCCAAGGTTGGACCGGCGACGCGTCCGCCAAGGCCGCCTCAAGCGCCTGAGCGCGCGACGCGCCCGATCCATGCCGAACCGGGCGCCCGTCCTCAGGCCATCATCTTGCGGGCGAACATCGAGGCCGCGAACAGGACGGCGGCGCCCGCGGTGACGAGGCTGATCATCAACATCCGCCGCGGCTCGACCGAGGATTGCGCCTTCACCGGCTCGACGATCGGGCTGAAGAACTCGATCTGCCTGGCGGCGACGATGCGGGCCCGCTCGTGGGCGGTCAGCACCTGCTGGTAGTACTTCTCGGCGTTCTTGCGGTCGTTCTCGAGCCCCTCGAACCGGGTCAGCGCGTCCGACAGAAGGCGCTTCTGCTCAGGGTCCTGGCTGGCCGATTGCCGCTCGATCTTGGCGATGTTCTCGTCGAGATCCTTGATCTGCTGCTTGATGTCGATGATCCGGCGCGATTCCGGGCCGAGGTCGCGCTGGCCAATGGCGAGCTGGACCGCCAGGTTGATGCGGGCCGCCCGCAGCTCGGACACGACCTTGAGGTTGGCCTCGTTGGACTTCTGCGCGTCCAGCACGCCTTCGCGATTGCGCAGGTCGCGCATCGCCAGGCGGATCTTGGTCATGCGTTCCTCGGCGAGCTTCAACTCGCGCGTGCTCTCCGCGACGGCGTCCTCGCGGGACTTGACGCTGAGGTCGTTCACCATCCGCTCGGCCTCCTTCATCACCGCCTGGGCGATGGCGAGGGACTCGCTCGGGTCGAAGGCCTCGACCTGGAGCGACATGATGCCGGATCCGGATTCGACTTCGATGCCGACCCGGCGCTTCCAGTAGCGGAGGAACTTCTCGATCGGCTTATCGGGATCGAAGCGGGAGAAGTAGTCGATGCTGTCGCGGCTGAACCACTCGCGGATCGGCAGCTTCGACTCGATGATCTCCAGCATCGGCCGGCTGAGGATGTACTCGTAGGTGATCAGCGTGTCCTGGGCGACCATCTGATTCGAGACGCCCGACGAGGTGCCGACCGAATCCGGCGTCGCCTTGTCGGCCGTGCCGAGCGCCGGGCGGATCGCGAACCGCGCCTCGCTCACGTAGCGATCCGAGGCGATCAGGCCGAAATACAGCGCTCCGGCCAGGGCCGGCAGCACGAAGCAGACCACGAACAGGATCGGGATCCAGGGGTCGTTCTTGACGTGGCTCTGGTAGGACCGGATGCCCTTCTTGCGGTCCACGAACCGCGACATGCGGGCGATCTGGCGCAACGATTCGGTGATCGCCTGCTGCCGGTCCGCAGTGGTGACCGGCTGCCCCTCGGCTTTCCGGATCTCCATGTTCATGACGTGATCCCTGGCCTCCACGGCCCCCACGGTCCGCCCGTCGCCGGGCCCTCGACCGCGCCGAAACGCTCGTGTCTCACGCCTCTCTCATGAAGAGGCGGCAAAAGCATGTCTTCCCCGGTCGGGTCGATCACGCGTTGAGGCGCCGATAGACCTCGATGGCGTCGTTGACGTCCTCGTAGATGATCGCCCGCCCGTTGAGCAGGACGAGGCCCTGCGTGCACCATTGGCGGATCGTCTCCATCGAGTGCGAGACCATGATGATGTCGGCGTTCTTGCGCCGCTGCGAGAACACCTCGTCGCAGCGCTTGGAGAAGCGCGCGTCGCCGACCGAGGTGATCTCGTCGATCAGGTAGCAGTCGAACGGAATCGCCATGCTCATGCCGAAGGCGAGCCGGGCGCCCATGCCGGACGAGTAGGTGTAGATCGGCACGTCGAGGTAGCTGCCGAGCTCCGAGAAATCCTCGACGAAGTCGAGCACCCGGCGCGGATCCTCGCCGTAGATCCGGGCGACGAACATGACGTTGTCGCGGCCGGTCATCTTGGGATGGAAGCCGCCGGCGAAACCCAGCGGCCACGAGATCCGCAGGCCGCGATGGATCTTTCCGCGGGTCGGATCCTCGGTCCCGGCGATCAGCCGCATCGTGGTCGACTTGCCGGCGCCGTTGATGCCGAGGATGCCGTAGGAGATGCCGGGCTTCAGGGTGAACGACACCTGCTCCAGGATCGTCCGCTTGTGGCCGTCGGTGCGGTAGACCTTGCTGACTTTCTCGAAACGGATCACCGAGTGGTCTCCAGGGCGGGATGCCGAAACGCCGGCCCGTGCTGTCTGGCTGACCGGCTCCTGCCCCCGGAAAGCGGCGAATCTGAGAAGACCGGGCGCCGGGCCGACCGCGCCCGTAGGGGAGCCGGATGAGGGCCCCGGCTTCACCGTGATCCCGAGCGCAGCATGGCGACCTGGGACAGCCCACGGGTTTCAAGGCTTGGCTGATCGCCGGGGCGCCCGGCTTCCCTCGGGATGACGACGCGGGCGGATCGGCCCTCCGTTGCGAGCCACCGTGCTCCCAGCGGGCGATACGATTGATCTGCAACAAAATGCCAAATTGAACCCTTGCGGTTGACGTTGCTCGGTATCTGGCATACCAGATGCCAAGACGCATAGCGAGACGCGGCTAGGGTCTCCGGACCATCCGGAACTTTAGCGCCGTATCCGCAGGGAGACCGCAATGCCGGACCCGAGCTTCGTTCGTTCCGACCAACACAGCATCTCGACCGTCGAACATCGGCAGCGCGGGGGTCGGACTGTCCGTGGCCGGCGCTGAGACCGTGCTCGACCGTCAGCCCGCGGACGATCTCGCGGGCTTCGCTGCGGCCATCGGCGATGCCGTGGTGGTGGCGGATCCGGAGGGCGCGATCACGGTCTGGAACCCCGCCGCCGAGCGGATCTTCGGCTTCACCGCCGCGGATGCCCTGGGGCAGACTCTCGACCTGATCACGCCCGAGCGGCACCGGCGCCGTCATTGGGACGGCTACGCCAAGACGATGCGGACCGGAATCACCCGCTACGGAGCGGAGACCCTCCGGGTGCCGGCAATCCACAAGGACGGCCACCAGCTCTCCATCGCCTTCACGGTCGGGATGATCCGGGACGCGTCGGACCAGGTGACCGGGATCGTTGCGGTGATCCGCGACGAGACCGAGCGCTGGGCCGAGGAGAAGCGCCTGCGCCAGCGGGTGGCCGAACTCGAAGCCCTTCCGAACGGATCCTGAATACCAAACGGGACCGTCCGAAGACCGCAAACCTCACCGTGCATGGGAGAACGCCAGATGAGCAAGCCGTTGGATGGGATCAAGATCATCGACTTCACCCACGTCCAGGCCGGTCCCGCCTGCACGCAGCTGCTGGCGTGGTTCGGCGCGGACGTGATCAAGGTGGAGCGGCCGGGCTCCGGCGACGTGACCCGCACGCAGCTGAGGCACGTCGAGGATGCCGACGCGCTCTACTTCACGATGCTGAACTCCAACAAGCGCTCGCTGACGCTCGACACCAAGACCCAGGCCGGCAAGGAAGTCCTGGAGAAGCTGATCCAGGATTCCGACGTGATGGTCGAGAATTTCGGTCCCGGAGCGCTCGACCGGATGGGCTTCTCCTGGGCCCGCATCCAGGAGCTCAATCCCGGGATGATCCTGGCCTCCGTGAAGGGCTTCTCCGACGGGCACCATTACGAGGACCTGAAGGTCTACGAGAACGTCGCCCAATGCGCCGGCGGCGCCGCCTCGACCACCGGCTTCTGGGACGGGCCGCCCACCGTCAGCGCCGCAGCGCTCGGTGATTCCAACACCGGCATGCACCTCGCGATCGGCATCCTCACGGCGCTCCACCAGAAGAACAAGACCGGCACCGGCCAGAAGGTCGCCGTGTCGATGCAGGATTCGGTCATCAACCTCTGCCGGGTGAAGCTGCGCGACCAGCAGCGCCTCGACGCGCTGGGCTACCTCGAGGAATACCCGCAATACCCGCACGGGGAGTTCTCGGACGTGGTCCCGCGCGGCGGCAACGCCGGCGGCGGCGGCCAGCCCGGCTGGGTGCTCAAGTGCAAGGGCTGGGAGACCGACCCGAACGCCTACATCTACTTCACGATCCAGGGCCATGCCTGGGCGCCGATCTGCAAGGTGCTCGGCCGGGAAGAGTGGATCACCGACGCCGCCTACAACACCCCGCGGGCCCGGCAGGACAAGATCTTCGATATCTTCAAGACCATCGAGGAATGGCTGGCCGACAAGACCAAGTTCGAGGCGGTGGACATCCTGCGCACCTACGACATCCCCTGCGCGCCGGTGCTGTCGATGAAGGAGATCGCCGAGGACAAGTCGCTGCGCGCGAGCGGCACCGTGGTCGAGGTGCCGCATCCCAAGCTCGGCTCGTACCTGACCGTCGGAAGCCCGATCAAGTTCTCCGACATGACCGTCGAGGTGAAGGCCTCGCCGCTGCTCGGTGAGCACACCGACGAGGTGCTCACGGGCCTCGGCTACAGCGCCACGCAGATCCAGGCGATGCACGAGGCCCGCGCGGTCTGATAAGCGGCTCCCGACCTCTAATCCTGAAGCGGGACGGCGTACCCTGCGCCGTCCCGTCTCGTGTGCGAGATCCGGACCCGATGCGATCCTTGCTCAGCCGTCTCCTTCCGGAGCTGACCCCCGTCAGCCAGCGCGAGCGGTTGCGCTCGGCCGCCGGCGCCCTGCTCGGGATCCTGGCCACCGGCCTGGTCTGCCGTGCCGCGATCGGGCCCGCGGCCGCCCCCGTGCTGATCGCCCCGATGGGCGCCTCGGCGGTCCTGCTCTTCGCGGTGCCGGCGAGCCCACTGGCACAGCCCTGGTCGATCCTCGGTGGAAATTTCGTGGCTGCCCTGGTCGGCGTCACGGCGGCTTTGTGGGTGCCGGACCCGTTCGTGGCTGCGTCCGTCGCCATCGGGCTGGCGATCGCCCTGATGATGGCCCTGCGCTGCCTGCACCCGCCGAGCGGCGCCGTCGCCCTCACGGCGGTGCTGGGCGGCCCGGCGATCCGGGAGCTCGGCTACGGCTTCGTGCTCTGGCCGGTGGCGGTCAACTCGCTGCTGCTGCTGGCCACGGCCCTGCTGTTCAACAATCTCACCGGCCGCGCCTATCCCCACCTGCGCCCGGCCGGCCCGCGCACCGACGACCCGGCCCCATCCTCCCGCCTCGGCTTCCTGGCCTCGGACCTCGATGCGGCGCTGGAGGATTTCGACCAGCTGCTCGACGTCGACCGCAGTGACCTGGAGCAGATCCTGCGGCGGGTGCAGATGCGCGTCTACGGGCGCCGCCCGGGGCAGACCACCTGCGCGGCCATCATGTCCCGGGACGTGATCGGGCTCGCGCCCCACGATTCCCTGGCGGAGGCCTTGCGGCTGCTGCGCCGCCACCGGATCAAGGCCCTGCCGGTCACGGACGAGCGCGCCCGGGTACTGGGGATCGTCACGCAGACCGACCTGCTCGACAAGGCCGCCTGGGACCGGAGCGGCCCGCGGCTCGGCCTCGGCCGCCGTCTGCGGCTGACCGTGGAGCGCGGGCGCGCGCCCCATGGCTGCGCCGCCGACATCATGACCGCGGTCGAGCCCGTGACGCCGGACACGCCGCTCACCGATCTGGTGCTGCGGATGGCGGAGGCGGCCCTGCACCATCTGCCGGTGGTCGATCCGGATGGCCGGCTCGTCGGGATCGTGTCGCAGACGGACCTGATCCCGGCGCTCATGGCCGATGCCGGGGCCGGCGATCCGGCCCGGGCCAGCAGGCCCGTGGACGCCGTCCCGGCCTGACCCGCCCGCTCAGCCCTTCTTGACGTTCCAGAATACCGGCACGCCGTCGAGCACCCCGGTCACCGAAGGCTTGTACGAGGTCTGGTTGAAGTACTGCCCGAGCGGCAGGTAGGGCACGTCCGCGAAGGCCTGCTTTTGCAGGGCGTCCGCCAGCGTCTTGCGCGCGGCGGTATCGGGGGCGTCGAGCCAGTCCTGGCGGAGCGTCTCGAGCTTCGCGCTGGTCGGCCAGCCCACCGGCGCATCGACCCCGGTCCCGCGCAGGAAGGCGCTGACGGCCGGGTTGGCCTGGTCGAGCCCGGCCCAGAAGGTGCAGAAGACGCTCCAGCCGCCCTGGGCGATCGGGTCGCGCTTGGCCCGCCGCTGGACCACCGAGCCCCAATCCATGACCTGATAATCGACGTTGAACCCGGCGCGGGTCAGCATGTCGGCCGCCACGTCGGCCAGCGCCTTCAGGCTCGGGAAGTCGGAGGCGCCCATCAGCACCACCTTCTCGCCCTTGTAGCCGGCCGCCGCGAGCGCCTTCTTGGCGGCGTCGAAGTCGCGCTTGCCGGTCAGCACGTCGAGGCCGGCCTCGCTCGCCATCGGCAGACCGGGACAGAAGAAGCCGGTCGGGACGTGCCTCAGCTTCGGGTCGTCGCCGGTCACCGCCTGCATGAAGTCGGCCTGGTCGACCACCTTGAGCAGCACCTGCCGGATCGCCGGGTTGTCGAACGGCGGCAGCAGCTGGTTCATGCGCAGGCAGCCGATCAGACCGGTCGGGTCCTTGATCGAGGTCTTCAGGCTGCCCAAGGTCGGCACGAGGTCGGCGGGCGGCTGCTCCCACCAATCCATCTCGCCGGTCTGCAGGGCCGAGGCGGCGGTGGCCTGATCGGGGATCACATGCCACTCGACCCGGTCGAGGAACGCGCGCTTGGGACCCGAGGTCCATTGCGGCTCGCCGCCGTCGCGGGGGACGTATTTGTCGAAGCGCTCGTAGACGACGCGGGCGCCGACCATCCGCTCGTCCGCCTTGAACCGGAACGGGCCGCTGCCGACCATCTCGGTCACCTGCGTGAACGCGTCCGTCTTGGCGAGCCGCTCCGGCATGATGGCGCAGATCGGCGAGCCGACCTTGCCGAGCGCGTCGGGCAGGAGCGGGAAGGGCTTCTTCAACCGGAACTGGATGGTGCGGTCGTCGGTGGCCGAGAGCTCGTCCGTGTAGGCCATGAGCGTCTGGCCCATCGGGTCGCGCTTGGCCCAGCGGCCGATGCTGGCGACGCAATCGCGGGCCAGGACCGGCGTGCCGTCGTGGAAGATCAGCCCCGGCCGCAGCGTCAGCCGCCACAGCTTGCCGTCGTCCTCGACGACGTGGCCGGCGACCATCTGCGGTTGCGCGGCGTAGCTGGCATCGGTCCCGTACAGCGTGTCGAACACCGCGAGCCCGTGGTTGCGGGTCACGTAGGCCGTCGTCCAGATCGGGTCGAGCACCGTCAGGTCGGCCTGCGGGATGAACTTGAGAACCCGGGAGGCCGTGCCTTGCGCCAGCGCCGGGGCGGCGAGCGCCGCGCCCGAGAGGGCCACGAAGGATCGTCTGGTCAGCATGTCGGCGCACCTTTGAGGTGAATATCGCCGAAGCTTAGCACGAGGCGGGCCATGGGGAGGGGCGGGCGGTCGTTTCTCATGTGCAGGCTAAAAGCATTACTTTGCCGACAGATGAGCGCTATGGCCCGGCCCACTTGCATACCCCTCCCCCCTCTGTGGGGGAGGGTGGCCCGCGAAGCGGGTCGGGAGAGGGGAGCGCCGCTTCCGGACAAGGTGCGACGGGTGCCACACCCTGCACCGTCGCGCTGCCCCTCTCCCGACCCGGCCTGACGGCCGGCCCACCC
>NZ_VRVA01000096.1:0-20276 GCF_008039945.1 Methylobacterium sp. WL64 | reverse complement strand
TATCCGGACGCTGCAGCCGCAGCACCAGTTCGATCAACTCCTCGCGGCTCAGCCGCTCAAGATCGGTACGAACCATCCCACGAGGGAATCAGCGAAACCCAACCCGCGCAAGGGGGTGGGTAATTACCCGTGAGAAGCTGATCGATCCTTCGACAGGCTCAGGATGAGGTGGTGCTGCGATTGCAGCGCCCGGACAAGAGTAAGCGGTGTTTGGAGCCGCTCTTTTCGATGTGGTGGTGATGGTGGAGTCTGACGGTCCCTGGTTCGGATCGTTTTGTGTCTATGCTTGAGGATATGGTCGAGCTGCCGCGGTCGGTTCGCCGGCTAGAAGTCATCACGGGCGTGGGTGGTCGTCGGCGCTGGTCTGACGCCGAGCGCGGACGCATCCTCGCTGCGGCGACCGCCCCCGGTGCGGTGGTCTCGGTGGTCGCGCGCCGGCACGGCCTGAGTCCGCAGCACTTGTTCACCTGGCTTCGTGCGGCCCGACATGCGGCGGCTTCGCTTCCTGTTGCCCCACCGCTGGCGTTCGTACCGGCGCTGGTCGGGGATGGCGGAACCGATCCGGTACCACCACGGTCCCGGCCTCTGGCTTCGCAGCGGTTCGCTCTGGCCGCTGAGATCGAGCTGGATATGGCCGGCGTGACCGTTCGGAACGGTGAGAGTGCGCGTGAAGAGACCATTGCGGCCGTCATCCGGGCACTGAAGGCCACGGCATGATCGGGCCGTCCGGCATGGTGCGCGTGATGATGGCGACGCGGCCGGTGGACTTCCGCAAGGGCATGGACGGGTTGGCCGCTCTGGTTCGGGATGCGATGGGCGCGGATCCGTTCTCCGGCACGGTCTACGTGTTCCGATCGAAGCGCGCCGACAGGGCCAAGCTCTTGTTCTGGGACGGAAGTGGGGTGGTCCTGGCGACCAAGCGCCTGGAGACCGGTTAGTTCTGCTGGCCGAAGATCGAAGATGGTGTCGTACGCCTCACGGCGGCGCAACTCGCGGCCCTGCTCGAAGGGGTCGACTGGAAGCGTGTTCATGCGGCTCGTGCCGTGAGCGTGCCGGGGGCTGCAGGCTGAGCAAAAAGGCTAGCCGACGGGCTTCATCGCGGTGGTAAGTCACTGGCAAATCTGCTCTAATCTGTTTCGTGGCCGCGCCTGCTTCGCCCTCGTCAAACGACCCCGAGACGCTCAAGGCGCTGCTCGCCGAGGAGCGCGCCGAGAACGAGCGGCTGCGCCAGATCATCCTGGCCATGCAGCGCCACCGGTTTGGCCGCCGCGCCGAGAGCCTGCCTGAGGATCAGCTCCTGCTCGGGCTGGAGGAGGCCGAGCAGGTCGAGGCCGCGGGCTTTGCCGACGAGGAGAATGAACCGGCCAAGCAGGAGGCGCGAAGGGCCAAGCGGCGCACGAACCGTGGCGCGCTGCCCGCCCACCTGCTGCGGGTCGAGACCCTCGTCGACATCGGCAGCCTTGCCTGCCCATGCTGCGCAGGGACCCTGCACCGGATCGGCGAGGACGTGTCTGAGCGCCTCGACGTGGTGCCGGCGCAGTTCCGAGTACTGGTGATCCGCCGCCCGCGCTATGCCTGCCGGGCCTGCGGGGACGCGGTCGTGCAGGCCCCGGCGCCGGCGCGGCTGATCGAGGGCGGTCTACCGACCGACGCTCTCGTCGCGCAGGTACTCGTCTCCAAATACGCCGACCATCTGCCGCTGTATCGGCAGGCGCAGATCTTCGCCCGCCAGGGCGTCAGCCTCGACCGCTCGACGCTGGCCGACTGGGTCGGGCGTGCCGCCTTCCTGCTCCGGCCCGTGCACGAGCGGCTGCTGGAGACGCTCAAGCGCTCGAGCAAGCTGTTTGCCGACGAGACCACGGCACCGGTGCTCGATCCAGGACGCGGCCGCACCAAGACCGGCCAGCTTTGGGCGTATGCGCGCGACGACCAGCCCTGGGGCGGGACCGATCCGCCCGGTGTCGCCTACGTCTACGCCCCCGACCGCACGGCTGGACGACCGATCGCGCATCTCTCCGGGTTTGCAGGCGTGCTCCAGATCGACGGCTATGCGGCCTACGAGAGCTTGGCCAAGGGCGGCGCAGTGCGGCTGGCCTACTGCTGGAGCCATGTGCGTCGGAAATTCTATGACCTCGCCGCGGCCTCGCCGATCGCGGCGGAGACGCTCCCCCGCATCGTCGCGCTCTACCGGATCGAGGCGGAGATCCGCGGGCGCCCGGCCGAGGAGCGACGGGCGGCCCGTCAGGAACGAAGCCGGCCCGTGATCGAGGCGCTGGAGGCGTGGCTGCAGGAGAAGCTCGGCCTCCTGAGCCGCAAGAGCAACTTGGCCGAGGCGATCCGCTACGCCCTGAGCCGCTGGGCGGGCTTGAGCCTGTTCCTCGATGACGGGCGTGTGGAGATCGACTCCAACACCGTCGAGCGCGCCATTCGGCCTCTGGCTTTGAATCGGAAGAATGCCCTGTTTGCTGGTTCGGACGGCGGCGGCGAACACTGGGCGGTGATCGCCTCGTTGGTCGAGACCTGCAAGCTCGTCGGCGTCGAACCCCAGGCCTACCTGGCTGACGTCATCACCCGCATCGTCGAGGGCCACCCGCAGCGCCGTATCGACGACCTGCTGCCATGGGCCTACTCGGCCATGCCAGCCCTCAAAGCCGTGGCCTGAAAACAGCACTTACGGACAAGACCTCGCGCACGTCCTCGAAGCTGCCGGCGACAGACCGCAAGGAGCGGCGCGACCAGGCAAAGCCCGGCGGCGCCAAGCCCGGTCACGAGGGTAACAGCCGGGCGATCAGCGACGATCCGGACGTGGCGGTTGAGCATCGTCCGGATCGCTGCGCGTGCTGCGGCGGCGCCGTGGACGGAGATCTTCCCGCCGAGATCGTGAGCGTCTCAGAACAGATCGAACTGCCGGAGGTCGCGCCGGTGGTGACGCAGCATCGGCGTCTGGCCATGCGCTGTCCGACCTGCAGGACGCGGGCAGCCGCACCGATGCCTGATGCAGCACGCGGCACGCGGCACGCCCTTCGGGCCATGGCTGCAAGCTGTGGCGACATACCTCAAGACCTTCCAGGCGCTGTCTTACGAGCGGTTGCAGGGGGCGCTGTCCGACCTGTTCGGGCTGACGCTCACTCAGGGCGGGCTGATGAACCTACTCCGCCGGGCGCAGGACCGCTTCCGTCCCGGTCGCGAAAAGGCCATCTCGACGCTGCGCCGGGCCACCGTCGTCGCCTTGGACGAGACCGGCGTGCGCATCGAGGGCAGCAACGCTTATCATTGGGTCTTCCATTCTGCCGAGGCGGTCGTGCATCAGGCTTCGCCGACGCGCGGTGCGGTCGTGGTGCAGGAGATGATGGACGGGCATCGGCCGGCGGTTTGGATCTCGGACCGCTACACCGCCCAGCGGGGACACGCGGCCGCGCACCAAACCTGCCTTGCCCATTTCGCCCGCGACGTCGCCTACGTCGCCGAGACCAGCGATGATCCCGTACCCTGGCGTCTGCAGCTCTGGCTGGCCTCCGTGTTCGCCCTGGCCGGGCACGTCACCGATTTGGCCGCCTCGACGCTAGCCGCCAAGCGCCGGAGCCTGGATCGCCAACTCGGCGTCATCCTGGCCACGCCGAGCCGCTGCGACCTGACCCGCGACCTGCAGGCCAAGATCAAACGCGCTCGCGATCAACTCCTGGTCTTTCTCGCCTATCCTGGAAAGATCGAGCCGACCAATAACGGCTACGAGCAGCTGCTGCGTCCAGCCTTCGTGTAGCGGAAAGTCGCCAACGGATGTCGCGTCATGTGGGGGGCCGTGGGCAGGTCGCTATCTGCAACTTCGTTGACACCGCCCGCCTGACCGGTGCCAATCCATTCGGAGCCATGCTCAAAACCGTTGGCGCCTGCCCCCCACTCTCACAGCCTGAGTAATTACTACTCAGCTGACAATACGTAGAAACAAGCAGCTTTTTCGACGAAATGCAGCATAATACATCGTGCTGTACCGGTTGTCTCCTTTATCGAAGGCCGCTACTAATTGATTTAATATTGCTACTTTAATTTACCTTATCAAAAGATTGTGCTATAACATCTGTTCGAGATAAATTCGGTGCATATCTTATTGCCGTTGTTGAGCGGGAAGCCGTGGCCGGGCTTCACGTGCGTCCCTGCGTAACCAGTCTGGTCACGCCGAATTTGGCGGCAGTCGTGCGCGTCGCGATCATCCACGACGCTGTCGTTGGGATGCGTCGTGACAAGCAGGTCCTCGAAGCGCTAATGAAGTTGCACCCGGAGGCCGACATTTTCACCGATATCGTGGCGCCCCAAGTCTTCCACGAGGCGCTGCACCAGCATAACAGCGTGACGTCAATAAGGGCCGAGTTTTTATGAGCGCCACGAATGTCCACATTCGATATGCCCCCAGCGCCGAAGCGTCTCAATTTAGGAGGTTTCAACCTGACCATTAGCAGCGGAACCAGACTGGCCAAAAGCGTCATCGCCCCAAGGACGCGGTGCATGGACGCACCCTCTGTTCCCAATGCGGGACATCGGGAACGCGCATTGTCACTATAGAGAGCGGCCATTTGGCGCAGGTGTCGATGTCCCAGTCATCTCAGAACCATAGGCAGTGGGCTGACAGCTCTGCCCCAGTGATCGACCGGTTCGTGTCCATTTCCAGCACAATAGCCGCGGACATCAGGCATTATAACGTCCGGGACTCGGACTTGGTCCGACAACTGATCGACATCAACGCCTTCACGGCGGTAGCCGCCGGAGGAGGTCAGCGACTACTACCTATACTAGGAGCAAAGCGAGGACGCATTGAACGATGCGATCGCTATTCTGGAGCGGCTGAACCGTCGCCCAGCCGACAGCGCGGTCTACGCCCGTCAGTTCAATCCCACTAGATTTGAGAGCCAGATGCGCAAGGCCATTGCGGAGTCTTTGACCAAAGCCTACAGGAATCGGTTAGCGTCTGCTGCAACACCAGTCGAGGACGATCTGTTCCTTCGGAAGCACCAACGGTCGATCTATGGTTGAGCGGCTCACCTACGAGTACGGGCGATCCCGATGAGGGTGTCTTATCCCTCTGCAGTAAACACGGCTGCAACACAGTCGATCTGGACGGGAGAGCGCTCTGTATCAGAAGCGACGGCATTCCTGGTCGACACCGTGCGCTACCTTCGCCGGAAGCTTGTCTTTCTTATCCTTTGGGTGATGGCTTTCGTCGCGTCCTCAGTCGTCTACACCAAATTGCTCAGTCCTGATTTCATCGCGACGACGCAAATACTTTTGCAACCTCACGTCATCGTCAACGACGGCCCTGAGGATCTGCGGCACTTCTATCAATTTGTCATTGATAGTGACCAGTGCGACACCGAGTTGCGCGTGTTAAGTTCGCAAAAGATTCTTTATGAAGTTTTCAAGACACAGAAGCTTACTGATGCACCCGAGATTCTGGCGGGGGCGGACGGCCTGTGGGCCTTCATTGGCACCAGACTGGACCGCTTCCAACGCCAGGTGACGACCGATCCGGACGCTATCCAAGCGTTCAACGCCTTCCTGAGACGCGTGCGAGCCCGCCGCCTCGGTCTGTCCTATGTGATAGAAATCTCCTATCGCGCGCCCAGCGCTGAGCAGGCAACGCGGATTGTGAACGCCATCGCATCGACCTACGCGGCGTATCGGCTGCGCGGCGTGCTGGCCAGAGAGCAGCGGCGCGGCGTCTATCTTGAGAGCCGCCTGTCCAGCCTCGTGGGGCAGATCTTGGTCGCAGAGGCGGGGGCTCGCTTCGGCGTCATACCCGAGGGTGCCTTGTTCGATTCCGATGTGCGTTTGCTCGGACCGGCCAATCGTCCGCTCGGAGTCGCCTATCCCAGGATGAGTCCGCTCATGATGATGATGGGGGGCTTGGGATTGGTCAGCGGATTACTGCTGCTCCTGCTATCGCGTGGGGCGCCAGTGCGGCATACGGGTAAAATGGTCGCTTCTGTAGCTATCCAAAGGGCATGAGGAACGCATGACGAGGTGTCTTCGAGCATTGCATCTGGCTACGATCGCCCTCATAGTTAACGTAGGTTCGGCTAGGGCCGAAGAGCCCTATCGCCTGGGTCCGCTAGATCAGCTGCAGGTCAAGGTTTCTGATTTGCGCGCCGGGACAGGCGAAGCCTACCAGTGGCAGGCTTTCAACGGCGATTTCACCGTCGGCGCGTCCGGTCGGGTGTCCTTGCCCGTTGTCGGCGAGATCGAGGCGAGCGGGCGCACAACGACGGACATCGCCACCGATATCGCGGAGCGTTTGAAGGCTAAGGCCGGCCTCGCGACCAAACCGGATGCCTCCGTGCAGATCATCAAATTCCGTCCCTTCTATGTCACCGGTAGCGTAGAGAAGCCGGGCGGATACGAGTTCCGGCCCAACCTCACCGTGCTTCAGAGCGTCAGCCTCGCCGGCGGCATCCAGCGGGTGCCGACCGACGTGTTGCTGCAATTCGTGCGCGATGCCGTCCAGTCGCGGGGCGAAATCAAGCAGCTCTCGGCGACGCGCTTTGCCCTGCTCGCGCGCCAGGCCCGCCTCGACGCCGAAATCAAGGACACCCCGCTCACCTTCCCGCAGGAGATGGAATCCCGCTTAAAGGAACCGGAGATCGGCCGCATCCTACGGGAGGAGCGCCTCGCCCTCGACAGCCGTCGCGTGTCACTGAGCGCCCAGATCGCGAACCTCAAGCAGAACAAGGAATTCCTCACCGAGCAGATCATCTCGCTCTCGTCCAAAGATTCCACCACCGGCGAACAACTCAACATGATGAAGCAGGAACTCTCGCGGATCTCCGGGCTCGTGAGCAAGGGTCTTTCGGCGATGCCCCGTCAGATTGAGACTTCGCAAACCATCGCGACCCTGGAAGCGAACAGGCTCGACGTACAGATCGCGGTGATCCGCGCTAGACAGGACATTTCGAGGGCTGACCGCGACATCCTTGACCTAAAGGACCAGCGCCGCAATGCGGCCCTTCAGGAACTGGCTGAGACCCGGATCAAGCTGAACGAGACTATGGCGAAACTCGAGTCTGCAAGGAACCTCCTCTACCAGGCAGAGATCCGCTCCCCCGCGACGGTGGTAGCCAACGCCGAGGCCTATTCTAAGCCCGATTACGTCATCCTGCGCCGACGTGACGGCAAGTCCGAGCAGATCATTGCGGATGAGGGCGACTTGCTCCAGCCCGGGGACGTCGTGCGCGTCCAGCCACACCTTACCGAGGCTGCCAAGGGCCCGGTCCCAGGGATGAACGCCGAAACCGCGCGCGCCCTGGGAGGTCCGGTGAACGACTTCTGAGGCGGCGGCCATGAGCTGGCCCGCAGCCGTCCTGTGGATTCTGATGATTGGCGCGATCTTGTCACGCGGTCCCAATCTCCTTTATCTGATGCTCATTGCCGGGGCCTTCGGCAGCCTACAGATGCTGCCGTTCAACGGCGGCGTGAACCTATTGCCCCAATCTGCCTGCGCAGCCTTATTCGTGGGCAAGGCGATGGTCCAGCGCGGCAACATCATGCGGGGGATCGAGTCCGCCCTCGACTCACAGCGCATGATCTTATTCTCGGCCTTCGTCGGCTACGCGGTCTTCGGGGCGGTGATCCTACCACGCGCCTTCCTGGGGCTGTTCGAGGTCGTGCCGATTTCGGCGCCGATCTCCGGGACCGACATCCTGAGGCCCGGCTCGGGAAATATTACGCAATCCTGCTACATTATGCTTTCCTATGGTACGGCAGTGACCCTCTCCGTCGTCGGTCATTCGGCGGCCATGCGGATGCATTACCGCCGCGCGCTGCTATGGGCGGCCTACGTTCTCGTCCTCAGCGGCGTCGTCGATCTCGTCACTTACACACTTCACATCGGCGCTGTGCTAGAGCCGTTCCGCACCGCGACATACTCGTTCCTGGTCGACGTCGAATCTGAGGGGTCCAAGCGCGTGGTCGGCCTGATGCCGGAGGCGTCGACCTTCGGAACCGCTTGCGTCGGCCTGATGGCGTCCCTTGTATTCCTTAGGCCATTCTACAAGAAGGGGCCTGAACACCTCCTCGTCCTCGCGGCCATCGCACTGCTCGGAATGATGACCATCCTCTCCACCTCGTCCACCGGCGTTGTGGGCCTTGGCGTGCTCAGCTTGGTCTACGCGGCGGACCTCGTCTACCGCGTGTTCGATCCGTACAATTCGCGGCGCGCCGAACTCAACCTGGAGTTCGTCACACTCTTCTTGGCCCTCTTCGCCGTCTTCGCTGGAATCATCATCAAGCCGAATTTGCTCGATCCGGTGTACACAATGATCGACGGCCTGATCTTCGAGAAGACAAAGTCGGCCTCCTATGCCGAGCGCACCATGTGGACCAGGATCGGCTGGCAGGCCTTCCTCGACACTGGCGGCATGGGGGCTGGCCTTGGCTCCATCCGCGTGTCGAACTGGGCGGTGTCAATCCTCGGGAGCACCGGCCTGTTCGGGGCACTACTGATGTTCGGCTTCATCGCTCAGCAATTGCTAACGATGCCAAGAGGAGCCCGGAAGGAAGCCGCGGTCTTCGCTACGGCGCTAAAGCTCAGCCTGTTGCCGACCCTCGCAATGTACCTTGTCGTCGCAACTATCCCCGATATCGGCGTTGGCGTCGCTACAGTTCTTGGCCTGATCGCCGCGTCCCACACGCCTGACACCCTTCCCGGCTCCAGTGCCACCTCCCGCCCGGCACCTGCGAACGGCCCGGCGTGAACAGTTCGAAGCCCATGTCATTGAGTCCGCCCGCCTACAACCGCACGACCCGGAGCGAGGCGTCCGCCAAGCACCAGGCTCACGCCCTGTCTGGGAGGATGGTCGCGATCCACGGTCGGTTCTACAGTCAACCCGTGAATGGCGAGCAGCGCTATGCTTGCGAGATCGTTTTGGAGATGAACGGTCTCCTACGTGGCCCGGGAAACTGGGCCGTAACGATCCTACCGCCGATAGTGACGGCGAGCCCGGCGCTCGCAGCCATCGCGTCGGTTGCCTCGGAGGGGCATCCAGGCATGTTTGGGAGCAAGCGATCCTACCGTTCCGACGGCAGCACCCATGTTCAAACTATGCAACTCGGCGCCCGTAGCCGTCCGGCGCCAAATTATGTGCATGCACGATCCCAATGTCTTCGACGCACCTGGCAGCTACAGCCGGGAGTTCATCTTGGTCTACCGCGTCCTGCTTCCGATCACTGCGAGGCGCGCCACACCGGTCACCACAGGGTCGCAGGGCTCCGCGTAACGCGCGTTCCGCCACCTAGCGGTCCCCGCCGGGGCGATCCCGGTCCTGCACAACGAGCACGAACGCCTCTTCCGGTGGAACGGGACGGACTTCGATCGCGGCACCCTCTTTGGCAGGATCCTCCCATTCGTCCTGCTGCTTGGCAGCCTCGCCAAGCAGCAGGACGGTGGCTCACTCTCCGGCGGGCCTCGTCCCTGGACGCGATGGGCCTCGACCTTGTGGTCGCCCGGGGGAAGTTGCCCAGATCTTCGCGAGGACGTAGGCGGTCAATGCCGCGAGCATCCGCTGGCTCGACTTCCTCACGGACGACGACGTTGCGTGGCTCTACGCGCACGCTCTGTGCCTGGCGTTCCCGATTTTCGGAGAGGTTCGGCATACCGCTGGTGGAGGCGATGGCGCTGGACAGCCCCATGATCTCCTCCGACCGCTCCTGCTGGCCAAGATCTCTGGCGTGGCTACTCTACTCGCGGACCCGAACCCCCCACCGCCATGGCTCGCGCATTTACGCCGCCTCGCCGCGTCGCGGCCGCTGCAGGACAACTTGCACGGCCACGGGCGAGAGCGAAGCGCGCGGTTTTCTGGCGGATCTCAGGTCGGTCCTACCTCGATCTGCTGGCGCGTCTGTAGTGTCGAACCGGGACCGCAGGAAAGATCAGCATTGGGAATTAAAGGTAGGCTGTTACGGATCAGCGTGGACGGGCCAGACCATTGCCGGCGTCTCGTCTTTGAACGGTCGCACGCGGCAGGAAAGATGCAGGGGTGGACGATGACGAGCGCAGGGACCCATGACGGGAAGGAGGCGCGCGCGACCCGGGTTTCCGTGGGAATTGCGACCCGCGGCCGCCCGGACCAACTTGCGGCGATGCTCGACAACCTTGCCGCCCAGACTCTTACGCCGCAAGCGATCGTGGTCTGCTGCACGGAGCCGCGGGACGTCGGGGCCGTCGCTTCAGATCCGAAGGTCACCGTGATCTACCGGGAGCCCGGTCTGCCACGACAGCGCAACGGCATTCTGGAGGCCTTGCGCGCGGACACCGACTGGATCGTATTCTTCGACGACGACTTCTACCCGGACCCACGCTGGCTCGAAACGGTCTCGGATACTTTCACGGCCAATCCCGGGATCGCGTGCATCACCGGCCACGTGGTTGCTGACGGGATCCTTGGGCCTGGTCTGACTGGGGGAGAGGCCCTCGCTTGCATCGCCGCCCACGATGCCTCCGGCGGCGATTGGATGGAGGAGGGATTGAGTCCCTACGGCTGCAACATGGCCTTCCGCCGGACGGCCATCGAGGGTCTCCGATTCGATGAGAGGCTAGTCCTCTACGGCTGGTTGGAGGACCGGGATTTCGGAGCCGCCGTCGCCAAACGGGGCGGCCGCAGGGTCAAGATCGGCAAGGCCTATGGCGTTCACCTCGGTACCAAAGGGGCACGCGTATCAGGCCGCAAGTTTGGCTACTCTCAGGTGATGAACCCCGTCTACCTGAACCGTAAAAGCGCCATGACGGCGCGGCAGGCGATCGCGCAGATCGGCCGCAACGTCATAGCCAACCTTGTCAAGTCGGTCCGACCGGAACCGTATGTGGACCGGCGCGGACGACTTCTCGGTAATCTGATCGCCGCGCTTGACCTCCTACGATTGCGCCTGACCCCGGAACGGGCCGCCTCCCTATGAACTACACCCATCCCGTCATCCGCACGGACGACCCCCACCAAGACTCGCTCCCGGGGCTGGAGCACATCGACATGCGCGATGGGCAGGACGATCCCGGCGCAACCTGGATCGGAGATCTGATCGCCGCGGTGCGGCGGCAGGGCCTCAAGCTTGGACTGTGGCTTCTGGCCTGCTTCGCCATCAGCCTCGTCTACACCCTCCGCGCGAGTCCGGAATACGTCGCCTCGGCACAGGTCGTCCTTGAGCCCCGTGTGCGGCTTCCCGCCGGCTCTGACGCTGCAGCTGCTGCGGCGGCAGTGGCACCGATCCTGGACAGCGCCCAGGCCGAGAGTCAGCTCCAAATCATTCGCTCGGTGCGCAATCTGAGATACGTGTTTGACACCTTAAAACTCGAGACAGACCCGGAATTCGCCCCCGGCGAGCCGGGGCTGATCGGGCGCATCGCCAGCATCGTCAATATGCTGCGGCCCCCGTTGGTTTCGCCACTCTTGCAGGAGCAGGCGGCCAGCCAAGCCCGCGAGATCGCTTTCCAGAACTTCTCCGACCGGATTCAGGTCCGCCGGCTGGGTCAGTCCTATGTTATCGAGGTGTCATACCGGGGTCTTAAACCGGATTCTACCGCTCGCATCACGAACTCGATTGCAGCGGCCTATATCCGCGACCAAGTACTAGTTCACGCAATTTCGGAACAGCGTGGGACCGAGTTCCTTCAAGGTCGTATTACTTTGATCCAGGCTGAGAAGAAGGCGGCCGACGAGGCCGTCGCGAGCGGCATCATCACCAACTTCCAGTTCCCTGACTCAGATGCCCGCATCGTCGGCGAGGCGTTGAGGCCCCTGGCCGCCGCGTACCCGCAAACAAAGCTGAACCTGCTGTTCGCGATCGTCTTCGGCTTAGTCAGCGGTGTCGCCTTCATTGCAATCATGAACAATTTCGACAAGACCGTGCGCTCTCCAGCGCAGATCCGGCGGGTCCTCGGGGTCGATTGCCTCGTGGTCGTCCCGCGCGTCCGGTTCGGGCGTCTGTCGGACACGACCGCCCTCGACCAGCCGGGATCCGAATTCGCACAATCGATGCGCCTCCTCCGGACGGTCCTCTTCGCCGCGCGAGCGAAGACGTATCAGGTCGCCATCGGCGTCGTGTCATGTCATGAGGGGGACGGCTGCAGCGCTCTGAGCGCGAACCTTGCCGGCCTGCTCGCCGCCTCGAACAGCCCGGTGGTACTGGTGGATGCTAGCCTGCAGAAGCCAGACCTGACCCGGCGCTTCGCCCCCAACAGCGAAACCGGTCTCGAACAGTTCATCCAGTCGTTTTCGGTCGAGGCCAAACTGCCCGAGGTGAGGATCACAGAGTCGTTGAGCTTCGTTCCCGCAGTGGCTGCAAACCGCGTCGCTGACCCCAACGCATTCATGGGGACTCTGGCGATGCGTAACGCCCTGACGCAGTATAACAGCCCGCGGGACCTCGTCCTAGATCTGCCCGCTCTCGCAAACTCTTCGGATGCGCAGGCGATAGGAAGCATGCTTTCGGGCGTCGTGCTCGTTGCCGCGCTCCACCGCACCAAACTGGATCAGCTTTCGGAGGCCATTCGCGCCCTGCGCTCGGCCAATAGCCGGGTGCTTGGAATCGTGCTGAACGACCCCCTCCCCCGCAAGAGCCGCCACTCGGCCCGCATTGCCGCATCGGCCGGGAGCCGCCCCGCAACGATCGCGCCTGAGGCTCATAACTGAGGCGCTCGCGATGATCATCCGCGGTTGTCGGAAGCTTTCCGATCAGCGTAGGCCCCGACGATCTGGCTCGGGGCAGATAGTCAAGGCCGCTGCGGCACCTACCGCGCGAGCATTTCCCGGCTGAGTTCGACATGTCGGCGGATGAAGAATTCAGCGCCGATCTGCGCATCCACCATATGCTGCTGCGCTCTTAGGGCCCGCGCTCGAGCGTCTTCGGGATTTCTGGCAATTTCCTGCAAAGCGTCGCGCAGGGCCCGGGGATCCCCAGGCGGTACGTAGCGTACCGCATCGGCGCCGAAATAGCCTTCGAGACCTCCGGTTGCGGACGCGACAACCGGCACGCCTGCCAGCACAGCCTCCTGAATCACGGTGATACCGCTGGCATGGCCGTTCGGCTTCAGAGGCACGCAGACCACGTCGGCCTCCGCAAAATGTGCAAAAAGCTCGCTGTTCGTCCGGGCCTGCATTATCTGCAGATTCGGCCGCCCCTTGATCAGCACGCGCGGTGCAGTCCCCGACAGGATGGCTGACATGGCATTGGGTAAGCCATCAAGGGCCGACGCGAGACATGTCCAATCGCGATGCCGGTCATTGCCAATGGACAAGATGTGAAAGGGTTTGCCGGCCCGCGCGACGGGCGCCATCATCTGCTCGGACGGAATGCCAAACGGTACTAAAACCACGCGTTTGTCGGGGAACAAGGCCCGGGCGACCGCGAGATTCACGGATGAGTGAACTGTCAAAACGTCGACATGTCGAATCAGACGGCGATAAAGAAGTTTGTGCAGTGGCGTAAGCGTCTTCCAGCGATCGAATAGCCAAACGCTCTGGCCGAGAAGCCTCGGTCGCCGTTTCGTCAGGGATAAGACGGCAGCCACCGCAAGGTACTGCGACTCGGTATGTGTCCAGACGACATCCGCGGCGAGCAACGCACGTCGCTGCCTAAAGGCGTGGATGACGTCAAACCCAGTCAGTACTCGCAGGCCAAGCCGGACGACCTTCGCCGCAAGCCCTTCGGGCGTCGTTCGAGAGAATTTCACCGTACACCCCATGCTCGTCGCGCGACCATAGCCATAAGGGGTCTCGTCATTGATGCCGACCAGCTTACGGGACAACCAAGCCTCGCGCCAAGCGACTGCATCTTTGTCCGCTGCTAGATGGACGAAGACGTTCAAAGGCCGCCGGGCCGCTGCCGCTTCGGCCAGCGGCATGGTGGTCTTCGTCTCGGATGCGTTTGAACTCACAGACACGATCCCCACGTACGATAGACCAGCACACAAACGGCGTACATTCGACGATCGACGGAGCTTGACTCGAGCCTCATGGGATGTAGACCTTACATTTCCGAAAACTGAAACAGCGCAATATCTCCCAGGTGATATTGCCTCAAGGGACTGGAACGATTTTACTCACGTGGGATTACAGGCTAAACTGTTCAGTAGGCGTGGTATCCTATTACGGCAAGTCGGGAAAGGTGCAAATCGCGATCGGCGCGCTGGTTGCCGATCCTCAGTTCCACGATCAGAACGGCGTCCCGTGCGTCATAAGCATCGCGTTCTCGGCAGAGGGCGCCGATCGGCTGGCTGTCTCTGGAATCGTTCAGATGCGATGGCAGACTTGAAGCGGGTCCTGGATGGGCTTCTGTCTTCTTATTGTTCGATACAGAGCTAGCTAGGTGGCCGTGGATCTGTAATTCGATTCGGCGGGTTGAATCCCAACTTTGATCTATAGTTGTCAATTGGAGTTAAAGATAGAATGATAGTCGGATCGCTGCCAAGGATTGTAACTGCGTTTTGCGCGGTGTCTGTCACTTACATGTTTGCGAGCATCGCCTACAGTGCCACGCGTTCAGGTGATATGAATAAACCTGCCATCGTGCTGCCAGTTCCGGCTGAAGCGAGAACGCAGCTTGCCGAGGTGGCCACCGAAACAGCCAGCCCGTCTGGCTTTATCACCGACTCGATGAAGCTCGTGTTTAACGAGAATTTCGACGGGGACAGTCTCGACCTGACCCAATGGTTTCCCGGTCCCAAACCAGACGGAGGGCAATGGGGCGGCGCGCACTTTGTCACCTCACATGAGACTGGGTTCACTAGCGTCTACATAATCAAGGACGGGATGCTGACGCTCCGCGCCCATCACGAGCCGAACTACAAAGATCCTGAAAACTGGGGTCGGACCTGGTATAGCGGTCAAGTAAGCACGGCTTTTCCGCGCAGGCCCGCGGCCAGCGCAATTAGGAAGGGCTATATCGAAACTCGCGCCAAATTCCCGAGGAACAAAGGTTCGTGGCCTGCATTCTGGGTGCTGGCCGGGGATACCGAACCGACCGTTGCGACCGATGCCGGAGGGGTAGAGATTGATGCGCTTGAATTTTACGGCGATGCGATCACAAAATTCAGCTCAGGCGCTATTTACTGGCCAGGGAACACTGGAAGGACGGCGGAACCGGGTAAGCTCGTCTGGACAGATACCAATATGAATTTGACGGCCGACTTTCATATTTACGGAATTCAGATCACCGAAACCGAGGCTATAATCTATTTCGATCGCAAAGAGGTTCAACGCCTCAAGCTTCCGCGGCCGAAAACCGTGGGCAAGTTTTTCGTTCTGCTCGATAATGCCATCCATACCGACAGCGGCGTTGATGTGCCTGTTAACGGCTACGCGGATGCAGTTTTCGATTATGTGCATATTTGGGAAGATACGCACTGAAGGAGTTTATCAGTAAATACCGGATCGGCTTGGAAAAGAAAATTGAAAAAGTATTAGGTAAAATCTCGGCAAAAACCCGGATTACGGAAAATAACTCGTTTTATTTTATTTAATGCTCTCACCGCGCATCGAGTGGGCTTCCCGTTTTGGTGGCAAAGTATCCTGCCAATAAATTTCTTATTACGAGTGCATGATAATAACTTTCAGTTGAGCGTTACGTTTTATAATAATGCCCCTATGTCCTCGTGTCGATCCCTCGGATGTCGGCGACAGGATCGACCTCGCCTTCGTCGATCCGGGCTACACCGGCTCGAACGCCGCGCAGGCCGCTCAGAGCCACGGCATTGCCCTGGAGGTCGTGAAGGCCCTTCGAAGCCAGGCGGGGGTTTGTGCTACTTCCGCGGCGTTGGGTCGTCGAGCGGTTTTTCGCCTCGGCCGCGCGCTGCCCGCGATTGGTCAAATATTACGAAGACATGCCACCACGTGGGCGGGTTTGCACATGATCACCTTGGCCCGTCGCATGCACAAGTAATTCCAACGATTGAAGACGAGTCATAACACGCTCCGGTGCGGATAAATTGGCTTCGCCTTTACGGCAAATTCGTCGAACGGAGCTTATCGCGAGCAGATCCGTTCCGAAGCAATTGCCCGGTCGGCCATCAAAGCATTAATTGCTTCACCGACGTCATCACCCGCATCGTCGATGGCCACCCGCAGCGCTATCTCAATGACCTGCTGCCATGGGCCTAGCCGGCCATGCCAATCCATAAAGCCTTGGTCTGAAAATAGCGCTTACGTTGCAGGCAGCGTTATCGGACCTGTTAGGTCTGACGCTCAGCCAGGGCGGGCTGATGAACCTGCTCCAGCGCGCGCAGAGGCACTTCCGCTCCGGTCGCGAGGAGGCCGTCTCGACGCTACGCCGGGCCGCTGTGATCGCCTCGGACGAGACCGGCGTCCGGATCGAGGGCAGCAACGCTTATCACTGGGTGTTCCACGCGGCCGACGCGGTGGTGCACACGGCCTCGTCGACGCGGGGCGCCATCGTGGTGCGGGAGATGATGGACGGCCACCGGCCCGCGGTGTGGATCTCGGACCGCTACACCGCCCAGCAGGGTCATGCCGCTGCGCACCAGACCTGCCTCGCCCATCTCGCCCGCGACGTCGCTTACGTCGTCGAGGTCAGCGACGATCCCGTGCCCTGGCGATTGCAGCTCTGGTTGCAGACGGTATTCGGCCTGGCCGAGCGCGTCACCGACCTGGCCGCCTCGACGCTCGCCGCAAAGCGCCGGACCTTGGATCTACAGTTCGGCGCCATCCTCGCCACGTCGAGCCGCTGCGACCTGACCCGCGACCTTCAGGCCAAGATCGGACGGGCGCGTGATCAGCTCCTCGTCTTCCTCCCCCCATCCCGGCGCGGTCGAACCGACCAACAACGGCTCAGAACGACTGCTGCGCCCAGCGGTCGTCCAGCGGAAGGCGACCAACGGCTACCGCGCCATGAGGGCCGCCGAGGGCGAGGCCGCCATCCGCACCGTCGTCGATACCGCACGCCTCGCAGGCCACAGCCCATTCGGCACCATCCTCAAGACCGTCGGTGCCTGATCCCAGACGTCACAGGCCTGGGTAATTACGTACACGATCCAAACGGCGCTGACAGATAATGGCATCCAATTCGCCGACAACCATCCGGTGAACGAGGAAGCCGAGGCCAAGGCAACTGCCTATTGGGCCGAGCGCGATGAGCCGCGTCTGTACCGCTGGCACTCGTTCGATTGGGCGTGTGAGTAGACCAAGTTCGAGCATCGCCTAACCAATCCGCGCTGCCCGTGGACGAACCGCCAAGTCGAGCGGATGAACCGCACCATCAAGGATGCCGCGGTCAAGCGCTACCATTACACCGACAACGACGAGCTGCGCCGCCACCTGCAACTGTTCGTGGAGGCCTACAACTACGGTCGTCGGCTGAAGACCCTGCGAGGCCTCACCCCCTACGAATTTATTTGCCAGCCCTGGATGAAAGAGTCCGAACGCTTCAGGCGCGATCCGTCACATCACATGCCGGGACCAAACATCTACCGCGATAATGGTGGCAGAATCGTCGGATTTGCAGGCGCACTGTTATGGGCTGACCAACCGTCGGCAGATCAACCAGACGGCGTTCATAGCGAATGTAAACGGCAGTGCTAGTCGAGCCACAGGTTGGACATCGCGCGAGAACACGGCGAGCGTCAGTAATGCCAACGTGACGACTGCCGCTCTGGATGACGTGCCTAATGACGCAGCCCGAAAGGTATGAGAATTTGATTATCCGCCTGGTGAAACAGTCGGCGACGAGCCCGTCACCGCAATCCTTTGATGAACAATTCGTGGGAATTGTGAAAAAAAAAGAGTTCAGCTATGCCGACTCGCCTCATTCGTTGCAGCTCAGATTTTGATTGTGCAGATTAATCTGCTATAGCATATATGACTGTTTTAGATAAGCGCGGTGTAAACGAAATGTCGACACTCAAATCCTTAGGTGTCAATGGACGATTTTTAGCGCAGTCAACGACAGGGGTTCAGCGATATGCTCTAAATGTTGCGCGGTCAATAGGTGCTGTTTCTTCACAAGCGGGGGGGGCTGTATCTATAATAGCACCGCCTTCCACGAAAAACCCGGACATTGAGGGCTTGAAGTTTGAAGTGCTGGGAAAAAATTCGGGGCATATTTGGGAGCAATTCGATCTTCCGCACTACTATCGCGGTCCTTTGTTGAATTTTTGCAATACGGCCCCGGCTGTCAAAAGCAATCAAATTGTATGTATTCATGACGCCAACGTCTTTCTGGCGCCGGAAAGTTACAGTCTAAGATTTAGGGCATTTTACAAGATAATACAGCCCATTCTAGCACGTCGCGCTACTAAAATTACAACAGTGTCAAAATTTTCTGCTCGCCAGATATCGGCAGCCTTGTCAGTGAAAGAATGCGATATAGCTGTCCTTCCGAACGGCTACGAACATGTCTTAAGCTGGAACTCCGCGTTATCAGACAAAGCGCGATCCGCAATTGATTCAAACTCAGATTTGAGATCGAAACATTTTATTTTAGTATTGGGATCGCGAGCAAAGCATAAAAATATACAGCTTGCTATAGATCTTTCAGCAGAGCTTTCAAAGTTGAATTTGAATCTAATTATTGCGGGAGGCCAGTCGAAAATCTTTAAAGAGGAATATATGAAGGGTGCTGATAATATTTTCAATCTAGGTTACGTGACCGATCATGACTTGGCATATTTGTTTGAGCGTGCTTTGTGCCTTGTCTTTCCATCCATGACTGAGGGGTTCGGATTGCCTGTGTTGGAAGCTATGGCGCTCGGTTGTCCTGTAATTTCTACAGATCGTGCTAGTTTACCTGAATTATGCGGAGATGCTGCTCTCCTTGCGTCTCCTGTGCGACCACTTGAATGGATCAAGCACCTTCAAGATATCGTAGCAAGCGCAAGCTTAAGAGAAGATTTAATTGGACGAGGACGAGAGCGGGCGGCCCTCTTTTCTTGGAATAAAACAGCTCTAGGTTATATGAGTCTGCTGTAAATCATTCCACAAATGCCCTAACCCAGCAAACTGGCTCTTCACCAAGTTCATGGTTAGGCTGCGAGGAGGCGTTGTCGGAGGAGCTCAAGCTTGGCGCGGCTGTATATGGCACGCTTCTAGTGCTTGAGCCTCCCGATCGGCTCTTCGGTCTGACCATTGCTTCAAGGCAGTGTCAGCACGGACCGAACGGCGTCTCCGTCCTGACCGAGGCTGGTAGCGAAGCTCCATGATGCGGACGCCGCAGGTTTGCGCGTCGTACAGCCACTCATCGAACGACTTGACATCCGATCTTCCCGACGATTGCGAGCAACAGCGGCATCAGACGATCCGGCAGAACGGGCGGCCGAAATCGATGACCTTGGCCGTCTCGGTATCCTGCAGGATGCGCGCGACGACAGCGGCGGCTTCGGGTTCTAGGGCGTCTCTGCAAAGTCTTGTGAGCCAGAGCATGGTCATGCCTGGTTCACTGCCTCAGACGGATGGTTAAGGGGCTCGATTGAGGGCGTCGAAGATGGCGGCGGCGAGCTTGATCCAGACGAAGGGTCATTGGCTTTGGTTGTGCTCACCGATGTAGCGTTTGATGGCGGCCTGAAGGTCGACGATGCCGGTGAAGGTGCCTCGCCGGAGGCGACGGCGCGTCAGCGTGGAGAAGAAGCCCTCGACGGCATTGAGGAGCCATGAGGCCGAGGTCGGTGTGAAGTGGAAGGTCCATCGCGGGTGGCGGGTGAGCCAGGCGCGCACCTTCGGGTGCTTGTGGCTGCCGTAGTTGTCGAGCACCACGTGGATCGCCTTGCCCGCTGGGACTGCCGCCTCGACGGTGTTGAGGAAACGGATGAACTCACCGTGGCGATGCCGCTGCATGCAGCGGCCGAGCACCGTGCCTTCCAGGACGTCGAGGGCGGCAAACAAGGTCGTGGTGCCGTGGCGGGTGTAGTCGTGCGTCTGAGCAGCGGGATGCCCGGGTCCGAGCGGCCGATCGGGACGGGTTCGCTCCCGGGCTTGGATCTGGGACTCCTCATCCTGAGCGTGTCGAAGGATCGTCGATGGACAGCACGACGGCGTGGGCGGGCGGTTGCATATAAAGACCGGCGACATCCTCGACTTTTTCGGCGAAGGCCGGATCGTGGGAGCGCTTGAAGGTCCGCACCCGATGCGGTTGCAGGCTGTGCTCCTGCCATATCCGCTGCACGGAGCGGAGCGAGATGCCGGTTCGCGCAGCGACGGCGCGGCCGGTCCAGTGCGTGACCTCGTCCGGCGGTTCCGAACACGTCAGCGAAAGCACCTTCGCCACTGTGCGGGTGGAATGCGGCGGGGTGCCGGGTG
>NZ_VRVA01000095.1:0-20640 GCF_008039945.1 Methylobacterium sp. WL64 | reverse complement strand
CACCCCGCTGGTGCCGGTGGTGTACCGGATCAACATGCGCGACCCCAACAGCCTGTTCACCACCCAGGCGTTCCGCATGCGCAACCGCGACCTGATCTACGTCTCGAACGCCCCGTTCACCGAGGTCTCGAAGGTGCTGTCGGTCTTCACCTCCGTTACCGGCCCGGTCTCCTCGGTGGCGACCGCCTACTATTACGCGAAGTAAGCGCGGGACGACTTTCGCGCGTCGGCGGAAAACAATCGCGTTCCGCTGCGTCCTCGCGTATGGGCTTCCCGTGCGGTTTGGTGCGGCGCGGGAGCGCCCGGACGAAGCCGCGACCCACCCGCGCCGGTGGCTGCCTCGCGCAAGGATGCCTAGAAGAGCCCGATGAAGATCGGACGCGTCGTCTCCGCCCGCGGGCTGTTCCGGCCCACGCTGTTCCCCTTGAGCCTGTGTCTCGCGCTCCTGTCGGCCGGGCCGGCGGCGGCCGATGTCGTGGTCGGCGTCGCGGTTCCGCGCTCGGGCCCCTACGTGGCGGTGGGCGAGCAGGTGCTGCGCGGCGTCGAGGCCGCGGCCCGGGATGCCAACGCCATGGGCGGGCTCGATGGGCAGCCCGTCACCCTCGACGTGCAGGACGATGCCTGCGACTCGAACACCGCCACCGCGGTCGCCAACCACTTCGTCCGCTCCAACGTGCGCCTCGTGGTCGGCCATGTCTGCTCGAACGCCTCGATCGCGGCCTCCGACATCTACGCCCAGAACGGCATCGTGATGATCAGCGCGGCCTCGGTCTCGGCCCGGCTCACGGACCGGGGCCTGCCGAACGTCTTCCGGGTCTGCGGGCGCGACGACGACCAGGCCCGGCTCTCCGCCGCGGTGCTCGCCGAGCGGTTCCGCGACCGCAAGATCGCGCTGATCCAGGACCAGACCCCGGCCTCCCGGACGCTGGCGGCCGCCACCAAGGACAACCTCAACCGGATCGGCATCAACGAGGCCCTGTCCCTGTCGTTCGCGCCGAGCGACGCCGACGACGCCGCCCTGGTGGACCGGCTCAAGGGCGCGGGGATCGAGGTGGTGTATTACGGCGGCGACGCCGCCGAGATGGGCCGCCTCGTGAAGGTCGCCGCCGATCGCGGCTACCGTCCGCAATGGTTCGGCACCTCGGCGATCGCGACGCCGGACTTCGCCAAGGTCGCGGGCTCGGCCAGCAACGGCGTGCTGATGACCTTCTACCTCGACCCGAGCCGCCAGCCCGCCGCCGCCGCCGTCGTGAAGGCGTTCAAGGCCGAGGGCGTCGATCCCACCGGCTCGACCGTCTACGGCTACGCGGCCCTGCAGGCGCTGGTCGCGGCCGGCAACTTCGCCCATTCGGTCGAGCCGAGGCCGATCGCCCAGGCGCTCCATACGGAGCGGTTCGACGTCGTGCTCGGCACGGTCGGGTTCGATTCCAAGGGCGACGTCACCGCCCAGGGCTATGTCCTCTACGTCTGGAAGGACGGCAGCTTCACGCCGGCCGGGAAGTGAGTTCTCGCTCTCAAGCCCCGGCCGATAGCCGCGCCTTCGCGGCTTGAGCCAGAAAGGCGGATCGGCTCTCGCCGGTCGCCTCGGCGGCCCGGTCGATCCGTCGGAGGAGGCCTTCCTCCATTGAGATGTTGACGCGCACGGCCCGGCCTGGAAGCTCGACCTGCATGAGCGCGACCATCGCGTCGGCGCTGTCCTCGCAAAAGCCCGGGTCGCCGCGCAATTCCTCCAGTGCCCGCAGGCGCGGGATCTCTTCACCGTCCTCCGCCATTCCGGCGACGTGGAAGGCCAACATCTCGGCGGCCTTCCGGTAGAGCGTGTCGAGATCGCCCGCGACCGTCGTCGCTCCCGGGAACTCCGGGAAGGAGGCGCCGAACCGGCCGTCCTCCTGGTGCACCAGCATGACAACGTGAGCCATTTCCGCCATCTCGGTCGCTATCACCATCGAGGGATCAGGCCGCAGGTCCCGAGAGGTCGCGGCCTGATCTGTCACCAAGTCCATCCAGCCTGCCGATAGATACTACGTAGGGTTCAGTCGGTATTTCCGGCTCGCCGGTATCGACTGTGACTTTTCCGGGCTTTCTCGGATGCTTGAACTGGACGTGATCGCCGGGTCCCTTCCGGGCGACGAACCAACCGTCCCTCTGAAGCGCCGCGATCACCCCGCGTGTTGTGCGGTCACGCACCTTCTTCGACATGCCTGGAACACTCTCTGCCCCTCTCGCCGCGCTTGCTGCTACAGGAGGGGACTCCCATGGTTCCGACAGGCACAAGATTACACAACGCACCGCGCAGCGCAACAGACGTGTGTATGTGTGCGCAACGAGTTTGAGCCGTTCTGGCTGAACGTGACGATAGCGATTGGCATCAGCCTGCGATCAATCTGAGGTGGGGAGCCTCCTACCCCCGCTCGGCGGCATCGACCTCCGCACCGCGTCCCAGCCCACGCAGCAGCTCGGCGAGGTGCGGCCGCACCCGCAGCTGCAGCGCGTGGAGCCGGCGGACCGCCTCGCTGAGCCGGCCCTCGCGGCCGAGCCTCTCATCCGCGAAGCCGATCATCCGGGCGTTGGGCCAGGCCGGCTCGCGCAGGGCGTGCAGGCGGGCGACCAGGGCCTCGGCGGAAACGTCGGGTTCGGCCTGGGCGAACAGCATCAGCAGCGCCGCGGTGGAGCGCGACAGGCCGTAATGGCAATGGACCAGGAGGTGGCCGGCACCGTCGAGGTCGCGCCCGAAGCCGAGGATCGCCGCGATATGTTCGGGCTCGGGCGGCACGAGGCCGTCGCCGGGGCCGAGGCAATCGTGGAAGTGCAGGGTCGTGCGGGCATGGGCGCCGTAGGCGGCGAACGCCTCCGGCTCGGGCGTGCCGGGATCGAGCAGCGACAGGACGTGGCTGACCCCGCTCGCGCCGTGCCCGGCCAGCTCTTCCAGGCCGCACACGGTGTGCAGGGTGACGTCGGGGAGGGGCATATCGGGGAGTGGCATGTCGGGATCGGCTCGCATGGTCGGGCGCCTATCACGGGGGCGGTGCGGTTTCGAGGCGCCATGGCGCCACGGCGGCAGCCCCGCATGCCGCGGGTGCTTTCGAGAACGGCCGCGGACGTGCTACCTGCGCGCCGACCTTCCGCCGGCCGGATTGGACACGCTGAGACGAGATGCCGTTGGACGAGCCCCATGATGCGCCCTCCCGTACCGCCGGAACCCGCCGCGCGGTCCTGACCGCCGGCCTCGGCGCGGCGATCGCCGCGCCGCTGGCGGCGCCGGCCCTGGCCCAGGGCGCTCCCGAGCTGCGCTGGCGCCTGTCCTCGGCCTATGCCAAGAGCCTCGACATCCTGTTCGGCGCCCCCGAGGCGCTCAGCCGGATCGTCGCCGAGGCCACCGACGGGCGGTTCCAGATCCAGGTGCTCGGCCCCGGCGAGCCGGTCCCGGCCGAGACCCTGCTCGATGCCGTGTCGGCCGGCACGGTCGAGATGGGCCACGGCCCGGCGACCCTCGGCCAGGCCAAGGACCCGACCTTCGCGCTCGCCACCGCGATTCCGTTCGGCCTCAACGCACGGGGCGCCGCCGCCTGGTGGCTGGCGGGGGGCGCGGCGGAGCTGTTCGCCGAGGTCTTCGCGAAGTCCGGCCTGGTCTGCCTGCCCGGCGGCAATACCGGCGCGCAGATGGGCGGCTGGTTCCGGCGCGAGATCAAGAGCGTGGCCGACCTCCAGGGCCTCAAGTTCCGCATCGGCGGCATGGGTGGGCAGGTGCTGACGAAGTTCGGCGTCCAGCCGCAGGCGATCCCCGGCCCCGAGATCTACCAGGCTCTCGAGACCAAGAAGCTCGACGCCGCCGAGTGGATCGGCCCCTACGACGACGAACGGCTCGGACTGCAGAAGGTCGCCCCGGTCTACCATTATCCCGGCTTCTGGGAGGGCGGTGCGATGCTGCACTTCTGGTTCAATGCCGAGAAGTGGAAGGCCCTGCCGAAAGCCTATCAGGCGATCCTGCGCTCCGCCGCCGCCGAGGTCGGGGCCGAGGTCCAGGCCAAGTACGATGCGCGCAACCCGCAGGCCCTGCGCCGGCTGGTCGCCGGCGGCGCGCAGCTGCGGCCGTTCCCGCAGGACGTGATGGAGGGCGCGCTCAAGAACGCCAACGACGTCTACGCCGAGATCGCCGCCAAGAACGCCGATTTCCGCCGGGTCTACGAGGCGATGCGGACCTTCCGGAACGAAGAATATCTCTGGTTCCAGGTCGCCGAATACACCTACGATAACTTCATGATTCGGGCCCGGGCCCGAGGATAGCGAAATCTCGGTTTCAAAAGGTCGTCGACCTTTTGCGGGCGAAGGGCGCAGCCCTTCCTTCTTCGGGGCTCCGCCCCAAACCCTGCCAAAGGGCTGAGCCCTTTGGAAACCCGGCCTTTGCTGTTGCTATCCGGGCGCGCCGACCAGGGGAGGAGACGGCATGATGGGGACCTTGAGACTCGGCCTGGCGCTGCTCGGGGCAGCGCTGCCGCTCCCGGCGCTGGCGCAATCGCCCGCCAACCTCACCGCCCTGCGCGGGCTGGCCCCGGTGGCCCGGCTTCAGGGGAGCCCGGCCGGCAAGGCGGCGCTCGACGCCAACCTGCGGGTGACCGGGGACATCCAGACCGGTGCCCTCAAGCAGCCGACCCTGCTGCCGTTCCCCGAGCAGCAGCAACTGGCGCTGCGGGACTGCTTCATCACCGACGGCAACGCCTCGGGCCTCGCCGACGGCCTCGGCACGGCGCTCGCCACCGCCTATCAGGGCCGGGCGCGCTACAGCGACTCCAAGACCTTCACCAGCGTCGCGCAGCCGGTGGCCGACCTGATCGGCTACACCAACAACGTCACCAAGTCGGACTCGAATTCCGGCAAGTACTTCTTCGCCAACGGCACGATCCACGGCACGCACGCGGTCTCGGCCGAGGCCGCCGCGCTGCTCACGGACGGCACCGTCACCGACGTGTTCGGCAAGGCCTACGGCCGGCCGGCGGGCAGCCCGGGGGCCGACCGGTTCGGCAATTCGCGCCCGTTCCAGACCCTGCCGCATCTCCAGGCCTATCGCGGCGCGGATTATTTCGGCGCGGCGTCCCACTCGTTCGACTGGCTGCGCGGTCCCAAGCAGGATCTCGTCGACAGCCCGTCCTATCCCAGCGGGCACACGACCTACGGTTACACCGAGTCGCTGATCCTCGCCCTGCTGGTGCCGGAGCGCTACCAGCAGATGGTCGCCCGCGCGGCCGAATACGGCAACGACCGGATCATCGTCGGCGCGCATTACGCCATGGACGTGATCGGCGGGCGCACGACCTCGCTGCACGCGGTGGCGCATCTGCTCGCCAACGATCCGGCCTATGTCGGCCAGATCCGCAGGAACCCGGCGGTGATCGACGCGAACGCGGCCGACGCGGACAAGCGCGTCGGCGTCACCGATTACCGGGCGCTCCTGACGGAGGCGCGCGCCGCGATGACCGAAGCCCTCGCGGCCGGCTGCGGCGGCACGGTGGCGGCCTGCGCGGCGCAGGATACCGGCCGGTTCAAGGACCCGGCCGCCAACGCGGCCTTCTACGAGGCGACGCAGACCTACGGGTTGCCGGTCGTGCACGACGCCACCGCCAACGCCCGGGAGGATGTCGGCACGATCGCCCCGGAGGCCGGCCACCTGCTGACCGCGGCCTTCCCGACGCTCACGCTCGCGGAGGCGAACGCGATCCTGACCGAGACGCAGGGCCCCGGCGGCGGCTTCCTCGACGACGGCTCGGAGTTCGGGGTCTATTCGCGGATCAACCTCTACGCGGCTTCCGGCAAGGCGGCGGCGCTGGCGGCGAGCCGGGCGGGGGCGAGCGCTACGCGCTGACGGGGTGCGACTGAGGGGCGTCAGAACACGGCGTGGTCGCCGCGCTCGGCCACGGCCTCGCCCCGGACCAGACGCCCATAGTAGGCGAACAGGGTTTCCGACCCCGTCGACGGCGTGGCCTGCGCATCGTAGCGGCCCGTGGCCGGATCCAGGACGAGCATCGACTCCGTGGCGTAGTAGCGCCCGATGCGGGCGAGCTCGGCCTTGGCGGCGAGCGCCGGGACCCAGCGCCCGAGCGTCGCCAGGACGGCGATGATCGCGTCCAGCAGGGCCACCGGCACGTGCCGGAAGCGCGGCTCGCGCCCGAGCAGCGCGAACAGGTGCTCGCCCTGCGCCCTGGGGGTGATCGCCGAGCCCGGCCCCCCGATCGGGAGCACGCGGTTGCGCCGGCCTTCGTCGTCGATGCAGTCGGCGAGGTACTGGCCGAGATCGTCGTCGCTGATCGGCTTGCAGGCGGTCAGCAGGCCGTCGCCGAAGACCAGGAACGGCTTGCCGCGCCTCACGCGGTCGATCTGCCCCGAGAGCGATTTGAAGAAGGCGGTCGGCCGCACGATCGTGTAGGCGAGGCCCGACCCGATCAGCGCCTGCTCGAACGCCAGCTTGGCATGCTGGAACGCGAGGACCGGCTTCTGGACGCAGATCGCCGAGAGCAGGACGACCTGCGTGATGCCGGCCGCCTTTGCGGCCTCCAGCGCGTTCAGCTGCGCCTGATAGTCGATCGCCCAGGCATCGTCGGGCAATCCGGTGCGCGAGGCGAGGCACGAGACCAGGACGTCGAACGTCTCGCCCCGGATGCCGTCGCGGGCGAGCGCGGCCGGGTCGGTCACGTCCGCGACCCGGCCGGTGGCGCCCGCGGGCAACGGGGCGGGCCGCCTGACCAGGCAGACGACGACCGCGTGCCCGCGCGACACCAACGCCCGAACCGTCGCGCGGCCGATCGTGCCGGTGCCGCCGAGGACGAGGACGCGCCGCGGGACCGGGCCGTTCGGCCGATCCGCCGTCACGGCACCCGCTTGCGCAGCACGAAATTCCCCACCGCCAGGAATTTCTGCGCCCGCTTGCCGGTGTCGACCTCGGTGGTGAACACGTTGCCCTTGGAATCGACCGCGAGGTTGTGGACCCAGTGGAACTGGCCCGCCATGCGGCCGTTCCGGCCGAAGGCGCCCACCGTCGCGCCGGTGGCACGGTCGAGGGTGCGGACCTCGTTGTTGGCGCCGTCGGCGTTGAGCAAAAAGGTCTCGTCGGCGTCCGGCCACAGGGCCAGCTCCCAGACTGAGCCGTTGGCCCGGGTGTTCTTCTCGACGACGAACTCCTTCACGAAGCTGCCGTCCTTCCGGAACACCTGGATGCGGTTGTTGGTGCGGTCGCAGACGTAGACCAGCCCGTCCCGGGCGATGCGCACGCAATGGACCGGGTTGGCGAATTGCTGGCGCGGGGCGGCGGCCGGGTCGTAGGGGCCGAGCTTGTCGTCGGTGGGCGGCTTGCCGTAGGCGCCCCACATCCGCTTGAACGCCCCGGTCTCCCGGTCGAATACGATGATGCGGTGGTTGTAGTAGCCGTCCGCCACGTAGACCTCGTTGGCCGCCATGTCGAAGTCGACGTTGGCGGGCTTGCCCAGGCGGCTGGTGTCCTGGCTGTCGGTCTGCGGCCCGGACTTGCCGATCTGCAGGACGAACTTGCCGTCGGCCGTGAACTTGAGGAGCTGGCCGTCCTGGTCGCCGTTGCCGGCGATCCAGACGAAGCCCTGGCCGTCGATCTGGATGCCGTGCTCGTTGGTCGGCCAGTCGTAGCCCTCGCCGGGGCCGCCCCAGCTGCGCAGCAGGGTTCCGTCCTGCGAAAATTCCAGCACCGGCGGGGCCGGCTTGCAGCATTTGCTGCGCGGCGGATCGAGGCTTGCGGCCTTCTCGTCGTCGGTGAGGGTGCCGGGCCGCTGGACCACCCAGACATGGTCCTGCGCGTCGACCGCGACGCCCGCGGCCTGGCCCAGGATCCAGTCGTTCGGCAGCGGCTTCGGCCAGGACGGGTCGACCTGGAACTGCGGCGCCTCGGCCGCCGCGGCCGCCCCGGCCCCTGCGAGGGCGAGCAGGCAGGCCAAAGCCGGCAGCGCGGTGGAAAGCATCCTCATGGCGTGTCCTCCGGCGCCTGTCCCGGCGCTCGCAGGCAGCATGGCGTCCCGCGCGGCCGGGGACCAGCGCTCCCGCCCCGGTTCGGTGACACCGGGGACCGAACAGAAAAAAGGCCACTCCCGAAGGAGCGGCCCGAAGTCTAGGGAGGAAACGCCCAAGAAGGGCAGCGGGATCGCGACGCCATCGCCATCCCGCGCTGCACAATCTGCGCGCGCCGCGAAAAATTACAAGCCCGTCGGGGCGGAAAGGCTGGCCTTTCGTGCGGCCGCACACGCATCGCGATCCGGCTGTGTCGAAAATGTCGCATTCGCATCGGGGCCCGGCGGGACAGACTTCCCGCGGTGCCGGACGGCAAAGCGCACCGTAAACCGTTGAGAAACACGGATTTCGCCGCGCGGAACCGAGGCCCTGCGATCCCGTTCCACTGCGGCAATTCATGACGGCCGCGTGAAGGGACGAATTCGTTACCCGCGCTAGCTGTCCGGCCAAGTCTCTATTGGGACGGACAAAGAAGGACTGCGAGCGGGTATGGCGATCCAGGACGAGCGGATCCGGGTTCTCAACGACGTGGAGCCGGCCAAGGACGGGCGTTATGTCCTGTGTCTCCTCCAGCAGGCCAACCGCGCCCAGTTCAACCCGGCCCTGGAACTCGCCATCGAGGAGGCGAACCGTCTGGGCCTGCCGGTGGTCGCCTGCTTCGGCCTGCTCGACGGCGCCAGCGGTTTCCCGGAGGCCAACGCCCGGCACTACGCCTTCCTGCTCCAGGGTCTCGCGGATGCGAAGGCCGGGCTGGAGAAGCGCGGCATCGGGTTCGTGATGCGCAAGTGCTCGCCCGCCAGGATCGCCATCGACCTGGCCGCCGAGGCCGCGCTGCTGGTGCTGGACCGGGGTTACCTCGCGATCCAGAAGGGCTGGTACCGGGAGATCACGAAAGCGGTGAAGACCCGGATCGTCCAGGTCGAGGGCGACGTGGTCGTCCCCGTCGAGACGGCCTCGAACAAGCACGAATTCGCCGCCCGCACGCTCCGGCCGAAGCTGAACCGGCTCTGGGACCCGTTCATCGCCGACCTGAAGCCGCGCAAGCCCAAGCATGCGGCCAAAGCCGTGACGCCCGACGGTGAGATCGACGTCTCCGATCCGGAGGCGGTGCTCGCCGGCATGAGCCTCGACCGGGAGGTCGGCCCGGTGAAGCGCTTCGTCGGCGGCGAGACCGAGGCGCGCAAGCGACTCAAGGCGTTCCTGAAGGACGGGTTCGAAGGCTACGGCGCCGGGCGCAACATGCCGGAGGCGGCGGCCGCCTCGCACATGAGCCTGTTCCTGCATTTCGGCCAGATCTCGCCCGTGGAGATCGCCCTGGCGGTGCGGGAGGCCAAGGCCGGCGACGACGACGACCGCGGCGCCTACCTGGAGGAGCTGATCGTCCGGCGCGAGCTCGCGATGAACCACGTGTTCTTCACGGAGGGCTACGACGACTACGACACGGCGGTGCCGGACTGGGCGCGCAAGACGCTCTCCGAGCAGGCCGAGGACGAGCGACCGAACCTCTATTCGGAGGACCAGCTCGCGGCCGGCGAGACCCACGACCTCTATTGGAACGCCGCCATGCGCGAGATGCGCGAGACCGGCTACATGCACAACCAGCTGCGCATGTACTGGGGCAAGAAGATCCTGGAATGGTCGCCCTCGCCGAAGGAGGGTTTTGCCCGGACGCTGCGGCTCAACAACCGTTATTTCTTGGACGGGCGCGACGCGAACTCCTTCACCAACGTCGCCTGGGTGTACGGCCTCCATGACCGCCCCTGGCAGCGTCGCCCGATCTTCGGCACGGTCCGCTACCAGAGCGAGAACTCGCTGAAGAAGTTCGACGCGAAGGCCTACGTGAAGGCGGTCGAGCGGCTGTGCGAGGCCGAGGGGTGAGGGGCCTGCTCGCTCCGGTGCAGTCCCATCCTCTGCCTCATCCTGAGGTCTGAGCGAGGCTGATACGCAGCACCTCGGGATGAGGGGGCGATTTGGACATCTGCCGATCGACTGTGTCTGCTCGGCGATCCCCCATTCCCCGCAAGCCACGCTATACCGCAGGCTCCGGCTGTGCGGACGAAGTGCCTTTTCATGACCGAGATGCGGGACGCACCGACGACCAGGGAGCCGGCCGCGTCGGGCCCGAAACGCTCCCGCTACCGCCGCTCGATCACGCGCCTGCGCTCGGCGTCGCGGGAGGCTTATCCGCTCTGGCGGGGGCGGCTGCTGTTCCTCGCGGGCGGCATCTGCGTCGGCCTGGCCGCGGTGCTGATGGCCAAGGGCGCCGACCTCGCGCAGGACGGGTTCCGGCGGCTCACCGCGCCCTCGCCGCTGATCGCGCTGGTGCTCACGCCGGCGGGCTTCGCGCTCGCGGCCCTGCTCGCCCGGACGGTGTTCCCGAACTCCCAAGGCTCGGGCATCCCGCAGGTGATCGCGGCCCGGCACGCCCGGGACGCGCGCTTCCGGTTCTCGCTGATCTCCCCCCGGGTGGCGTGCGGAAAGGTGCTGGTCCTGTTCCTGGGCCTCCTCTGCGGCGCCTCCGCGGGCCGCGAGGGGCCGACCGTGCAGGTCGGCGCCGCGATCATGGCCGCCTTCGGCCGCCTGACGCCGGACCGCCTGCCGGGGCTGTTGCTCGCGGGCGGCGCGGCCGGGGTCGCGGCGGCGTTCAACACGCCGCTCGCCGGCATCGTGTTCGGCATCGAGGAGCTGGGCCGGGCCTACGAGGCCCGCTCGTCCGGCCTGATCGTCGCCGGGATCGTGGCCGCGGGCCTCACCTCCCTCTGGCTGCTCGGCAACTACACGTATTTCGGCACCAGCCAGGCGGATCTGCCCCTGGCTGCCAGCTGGATCGTGCCGCTGCTGGCCGCGTTGGGCGGCTTCGCGGGCGGGGTGTTCAGCCGGCTGATCATCCTGTTCGCCCGCGGCCTGCCGGGGGCGGCCGGGCGCCTGATCAAGGCGCGGCCGGTGGTCTTCGCGGCGCTCTGCGGCCTGTGCGTCGCCCTGTGCGGGCTGGCCTCGAACGGCACGGCGTACGGCACCGGCTACGAGGAGGCCCGGGCGTTCCTGCACGGCGATGCGGCCACGTCCTGGACCTACGCGCCGCTGAAATTCGCCGCCACGGTGCTCAGCTCGATCAGCGGCATCCCGGGCGGCCTGTTCGCGCCCTCGCTGGCGGTCGGGGCCGGGATCGGCGGCACGGTGCACGGCCTTCTGCCGGACATGCCGGTGGGCGCCCTCGTGCTGATCGGGATGGTCGCCTACCTGACCGGCGTGCTGCAGGCGCCGATCACCAGCTTCGTCATCGTCACCGAGATGACCCAGAACCACACGATGATGATCCCGCTGATGATCGCGGCCGTCATCGCCGACGCCGCCTCGAAGGCGATCTGCCGGGGCGGGCTCTATCACACGCTGGCCGAGATGATGCTGGAGCGTGCCGACGTACCGGCCCAGCCGGTGGCCAAGACTGCGTGAGGCTGAAAAAGCCTGAGACTAAAAGGCTGTCGGAATCGCGCGCGCGCGGAACGGTCTCGCTTGCGGCCGGTTGAGGGATCGATTGTAGTTCGCCCGTGTCTCGGGCGCATCCGGAGTGACGCGATGACCTTGCTGAAATGGGCCCTCATCTGCTTCGTGATCTCGCTGATCGCGGGCGGCCTCGGCTTTACCGGCATCGCCTCGGGCGCCGGCTCGCTGGCGCGCATCCTGTTCGGCCTGTTCCTGCTGGTCGCCATCGTGATCGTGGTCATCGCCTTCGCGGTCGGCCAAGCGGTGTTCTAAGCCGCATGGCGGACGCGATGCGGGACAGGGTCTGCCTCGTCACCGGGGCGACCAACGGCATCGGCTACGAGACGGCCCTGGGGCTCGCGCGCGATGGCGCCCGGGTCGCCATCGTCGGCCGCGATGCCGACAAGACGCGGGCCTGCGCGGAGCGGATCCGTTCGGCGGTCCCGGGCGCCGTCGTGGACCCGCACGTCGCGGACCTGTCCAGCCAGGGGGAGATCCGGCGGCTCGCCGGGTCCCTTCGCGCGACGTATCCCCGCCTCGACGTGCTGGTGAACAATGCCGGTGCGATCTTCGACCGGCGCGTCCTCACGGTCGACGGCATCGAGCGCACCTGGGCGCTCGACCATCTCGGCTACGTGCTGCTGACGGTGGAACTCCTCGACACCCTGAAGGCCTCGGCGTCCGCCGGGGCTGGCCCGCGCATCGTCAACGTCGCCTCGGCGGCCCATGAACGCGGGCATGTCGACTTCGCCGACATCGAGGGCGCCCGGCGCTACGGCGCGATACGGGCCTATTCCCAGGCCAAGCTTGGCAATGTGCTGTTCACCTACGCGCTGGCCCGGCGGGTGCGGACCGACGGCATCACGGTCAACGCCCTGCATCCCGGGGTGATCGACACCGGCTTCGCCAAGAACACCGGCGGCCTGTTCGGCACCGCGTGGTCGCTGATGCGCCCGTTCCTAGCCAAGCCCGAAAAGGGCGCCGAGACCTCGCTCCACGTGGCGACCGCCCCCGAACTCGACGGCGTCACCGGCCGCTACTTTTCACGGTGCCGGCCAAAGACCTCGTCGGCCGAGAGCCGCGACGAAGCCGTTCAGGAGCGCGTCTGGGCGCTGAGCCTCGCGCAGGTCGGGCGGGGCGGCTGAGCAGCCTTCGAGGCGCCGGTCGGGGGCGTGCTCCGCTCTGCAGGGTCAGGCCGGCCGCCTCGGTCGTCGCCAAGGTCCGAATGGCGGGACGGCGCGCGGCGGGGGATCCGGTGCTGCACATGGCCCGGCGCCGCATCGTCGGGATGCGCGGTTCCGACGGGCGTCCCTCACATCAGCTGCGGCTCAACGTGCAGGTAGTGCGCATCGAACTCCGCGAAGACCTTCAAGCGCCCCCAGTCCAGGATCGTCAGCGTGCGCTGTCGATGCTGGATCATCTTCTCGGCACGCAGGTCCCTCAGGATTCGGTTGACGTGCACGGGGGTGAGGCCCAGCGCGTCGGCCATGACCGTCTAGGTGATCGGGAGGGGGCAGCGTCCTTCCTCCTTGACCAGGCCCGCCGCCTTCTGCCGGACGTACAGTTCGCAGAACAGGTGCGCCAAGCGCCTGGGACCGGACCGGCGGCCGAGCCCGATCATCCACTCGTTGGTGATCGAGGCGGTCACCAGCACCTCGCGCCAGAGCGCCGCCGTGACATCGGGGTAGTGCACCATCAGGTCATGGAGGGCGCCGTGCGGGATCAGGGCGACGGTCACCTGTGTGAAGGCGCCGATGCCCAGGTCGGCGGTGGGCAGATGCAGGCTCTGCAGGTCGGGGATGTCGCCCGCGATGTGGAACGCCAGGAACTGACGCTCCCCTTTCTGCAGCAGCTTGAAGCGCCCCATCCAGCCGCTCAGGACGAAGCAGCAGCTCGCCGAGCGATCGCCGGGATGGATAAGGTCGGTGTTCGGCTCCAGCGCCTGCACGGAGACCGGCAGCGCCATGATGGCGCGCTGCGCCTCAACGGAGATCGGCATGTCCCGGGACAGCCGCGCCACGAGCGTCGCAAGCGGATGGGTCGTCGTGAGCTGCATCTCGCCCCGTCACGTCTGCTCGACGGAAGCGCACGCCTCTGCCAGTCATCGAGGTCTGAGCTTGAGCGGAAGCTTCGGGAGAGAAATTCACATAGATCAACTCGACCCCGTGAAAGCGATTTTTGCGCACGGGCTTGGAGCGCCCGACGCCGATACCGGGTCGGCGCCAGACAGTGCCCGAGAACGGGGACCGCTTCGGCGGAGCAGCCACAGGCCAGTCCAGTTCAAGGTGGCGGTGTAGATCGGCTTGCCGTCCTCGTCCGTCACGACCACCGAGAACGCGCGGCGGTCGCCGTCGTCCGGCACCTCGTGGCGCGCGATGTCCGGCAGCAGGCGCAAGACGTGCTGGCGGACGGCCGGGAGGTCCTCGAGCGCGGTGCCTTCGTCATCGCGGCCATAATGCGCGGGCCAAGCCGCCATTATAGATGTCGAAGAAGTAGCGAGGCCTGTAAACGTTTTGCTGGTGGGCGAATTTACCCGCAACAACGCACGTTAGAGCCGCCATCACCGAAGGAGATGCCGGGACGGCGCCAATGAACGCGTCGACTCGCGGGCTCGGTCCCGACGGCGAGGCGGGTCGGTTGGGCGGTCACGCCCGCGTCACGCCGCCGCCCGCACCGCGTGGTCGGCCTGGGGCTGGATCTCGATGAACACCCGCGTGACCTGCGGGTTGCGCTGCTTCAGCGCTTTGTCGAGGCGGGTGACGAGGCCCTCGACCTCCCCGGCGCTGAGGTCGTCGGCCATGTCGATGCTGACATTCACCAGGATGTCGGTCGGCCCGAGATGCTGGGTCAGCACCTCGTTGAGGTGGAGCACGCCGGGCTCGGCGCGCACGAGGTCCGAGATCGCCGCCACTACGGCAGGGTCGGCGGCCTCGCCGATCAGCAGGCCGTGGGTCTCGATCATCAGAAACACCGCCATCCCGACCAGTACCAGGCCGATCCCCACCGAGGCCCAGCCGTCGAGGCTCGGCCTATCGAGCCAATGGGCCAGGACGACGCCCGCCAGGGCGATCAGCAGGCCGATCAGCGCCGCGGTGTCCTCGGCCAGGATCGTGAACAGGGTCGGATCCTTGCTGCGGCGGATCGCCCGCATCGCCGAGTGCTTGCCCTTCTCGGCCCAGAACTGGCGCATCGCCACGAACCACGAGATCCCCTCGGCCACGATGGCGAAGCCGAGGATCGCGACGTTCACCCAGATCCCCGGCAGGGTGTAGCCGAACAGGTGCGCGTCCGCGTCCGGCGAGGGGTGGCGGATCCGCTCGACGCCCTCGTAGACCGCGAAGACGCCGCCACCGAGAAAGATCATCAGCGCGACCACGAAGGCGTAGAAATAGATCTCGCGCCCGTAGCCGAACGGGTGCCGGGCATCGGCCGGCCGCTTGGCCCGCTTCATCCCGACGAGCAGCAGCACCTGGTTGGCCGTGTCGACCACCGAGTGCACGCCCTCGGCGAGCATCGCGGTCGAGCCGGTGAGCGCGCCGCCGACGAACTTCGCCGCCGCGATGGCGAGGTTCGCCCCCGCCGCCGCGTAGATCGCTCCCGTGCTCTCGTGCGCCATCCCGGCCTCCGTGTCCGCCGCCCAAGCCTCGCCGCCCAAGCCTCGCCACCCAAGCGTTGCCGTGCGGCACCGGTTCCCGTGTGGACGCGTGGCGGTGCCCCGTGCAAGCTGAGATCGATCAGGACGCCTTGGAGCACGCATGGCCGACGCGCAGTACGATCCCGACAACATCTTCGCCAAGATCCTGCGGGGCGAGATCCCGTGCCACCGCGTCCACGAGGATGCGGACACGCTGGCCTTCATGGACGTGATGCCCCAGGGCGAGGGACACACCCTGGTGATCCCCAAGGCGCCGTCCCGCGGGTTGCTCGATGCCGACCCGGCCGCCCTGGCGCCCCTGATGGCGAGCGTCCAGACGGTGGCCCGGGCCGTGAAGGCGGCGTTCGAGGCGGACGGCCTGACGGTGTTCCAGTTCAACGAGCCGGCGGGCGGGCAGACCGTGTTCCACCTGCACGTCCACGTCATCCCCCGGTTCGAGGGCGTTCCGCTGAAGCGCCACGAGGGCGGGATGGCCGACAACGCGGTGCTGGCCGAGCACGCCGCGCGCATCCGGACGGCGTTGCAGGCCGGTCGCTGAGATTGCCGGGTTCGACAGGTCCGTGACCTCTCGCGGGTGCAGGGTGGCGCCCTTCGGGAACCCGGTTCAGGCCGCGCTGGCGATGAGCCGGCGCAGGGCGGCGTTCTCGGCCTCGAGTTCGCTGATCCGCTGCCGTAGGGCGGCCTCGGTATCGAGGGCGGACGGGGCCGCCCGGGCCGGCTCTTCGAACACGACGCCGATTCCGTCCTCCCGGCGCCAGCACAGGCTGGCCCGGTAGGTCCGGTCCCGCTGCGGGATGTAGAGGTCGAACACCTGCGGCAGGGTCGTGGCGTCGCTCAGGACCAGCCGGGCGCCCGAGGCCGAGAGGTCGCGCACCAGGCAGTCGAAGCTCGACGAGCCGTTGTTGAAGACGATGCGCCCCTTGAGGAAGACCCGCTGGCGCGTCTCTTTGCGATGATCCGTCATGCGGGCCAGTCTGCCGGCCAGCCCTTAAGGATTCCTGGCTGCAATACGGTCTTGGCGCCTATTCCCGAGGATCACGCGATGAAGCGCCGGTCCACCGTCTGGAACAGGTAGAAGCCGTTGAAGCGCACGGCGGTGTCGGCGGCCCGGTCGTCGAAATCCAGGGGCGGCCGGCTGGCGCCGTCGAGCTTGCCTCCGAAGGTCCAGCGGCCGGCACCGATGAACGGCGGCACGGTGCTGGCCTCCGGCACCGCGCAGCACAGGCCCTCGACGGCCTTCAGCTGGAACAGGTTGTAGCTTCGCATCGGAGTCCCTCCGCTTGGCCGCCCCGCCTGCCGAATGCATCCAATACCAGATCGAAGACTGGATAGATTCGGCTTGACCGTGCTCATAATGGCACAATCGGTCGAGTTTGTGACGGTCAAGTTTCAGGGACGTTTCGCTCCAGCTCCGCGATCCAGATCCGCGCCGAGCCGTCGGACGGCGCACGCCAGTCGCCCCGGGGCGACAGCGAGCCCCCCGCCGACACCTTCGGGCCGTTGGGCAGGGCCGAGCGCTTGAACTGGCTGAAGCCGAAGAACCGCTTCAGGAACACCCCGAGCCAGCGCCGGATCTCGGGCAGGTCGTAGGCGACCCGCTTGGTCTCGGGGAAGTCCGGCGCCCAGTGGCCGCGCGCCTTGTCGCCCCAGGCGTGCAGCGCCAGGAAGGCGATCTTCGACGGCCGGAACCCGTAGCGCAGCGTGTAGAACAGGTTGAAGTCCTGGAGCGCGTAGGGGCCGATCGTGGCCTCGGTGCTCTGCGGGCTGTCGTCCTGGTCCACCGGCACCAGCTCGGGGGAGATCTCGGTGTCGAGGATCGCCTGGAGGGTGTGGCTCGCCCCGGGATCGACCTCGCCGTTGCCGATCACCCAGCGGATCAGGTGCTGGATCAGGGTCTTGGGCACGCCGGTGTTGACCGCGTAGTGGCTCATCTGGTCGCCGACGCCGTAGGTGCACCAGCCGAGCGCCAGCTCCGAGAGGTCGCCGGTGCCGATCACCAGCCCGCCCGCCTGGTTGGCGAGACGGAACAGGTAATCGGTGCGCAAGCCCGCCTGCACGTTCTCGAAGGTCACGTCGTAGACCGCCTCGCCCCGGGCGAACGGGTGGCCCATGTCGGCGAGCATCTGCTTGGCCGCCGGCCGGATGTCGATCTCGGCCGCGGTGCAGCCGAGCGCCTTCATCAGCGCGTGGGCGTTGGTCTTGGTGGCGTTCGAGGTGGCGAAGCCCGGCAGCGTGTAGGCCAGGATGTCCGAGCGGGGATAGCCCAAGCGGTCGAACGCCTTGGCGATCACGATCAGCGCGTGGGTCGAATCGAGGCCGCCGGAGACGCCGATCACCGCCTTGCGGGTGCCGGTGGCCTCCAGCCGCTGGGCGAGCCCGGCGACCTGGATATTGTAGGCCTCGTAGCAATCCTGGGCGAGCCGGGACGGGTCGGCGGGCACGAACGGGAAGCGCTCGATCCGCCGGATCAAGCCGAGATCGTCGGCCGGCGGATCGAGCCGGAAACCGATCCGCCGGTAGGGGAGGGGGCTGCCCGACACGTTGTCGTCGAAGCTGCCGGCCTGGAGACGGTCCTGCGCGATCAGGTCGAGGTCGATGTCGGCGAGCGTCGCCACCGGGCCGGTGGGGAAGCGCTGGCCCTCGGCCAGCCGCACCCCCAGCTCGTCCACGCTGGTCTGGCCGTCCCAGGACAGGTCGGTGGTGGATTCCCCCTGGCCGGCGGCGGCGTACACGTAGGCGCAGGCGCCCCGCATCGAGGCCGCGCGGGACAGCAGCGCCCGCGACTCGGCCCGGCCCACGGTGATCGGGCTGCCCGAGAGGTTGGCGAGCACCGTGGCGCCCGCGAGCGCGGCCCGCATGCCGGGGGATTCCGGCACCCACAGGTCCTCGCAGATCTCGACCCCGACCACGAGGCCGGGCAGGTCCTCGGCCGGGAACAGCAGGTCGGTGCCGAACGGCGCGTCGTGGCTCGCGACCCGGATGGTCTCCCCTACGATCCCGGCGCCGGAGGCGAAGTGGCGCTTCTCGTAGAACTCCCGGTAGTTCGGCAGGAACGTCTTCGGGATCACGCCGAGCAGCCGGCCGCCCTGGATCGCCAGCGCGCAATTGTAGATCCGGTGGCGCCAGCGCAGGGGCGCGCCGACCAGCAGCAGCGGGCGTAAGGCGGCCGATCCGGCGACCACCCGGGCGGCGGCGGCCTCGACCGCGTCGAGCAGGGTCTGCTGCAGCAGCAGGTCCTCGATCGCGTAGGCCGAAAGCCCGAGCTCGGTGAAGACCGCGAGCGCCGCCCCGGCCTCGTGGCAGGTCCGGGCGAGGTCGAGCACCGTGTCGGCGTTGCGGGGGGGATCGCCGGGATGGCTGCGCCCGGTGCAGGCCGCCACCCGGGCGAAGCCGTGGCGGTACAGGGACCGGAAGCGCGCCGTCGGATCGGTGGGGGAGGCGGAAGTCGGCTGGGTCACGGGCGCCTGTCCGGGTGAGGGGTGGCTGCCGGTATCATATGGAGCGCGGCCACGCCCCGGCGACGCGCATCCCTCCACTGCAATGCCGCACTTCGCTCGCCCCCGCGCCCCCGCGCGACAGGCCGAAAATCCCATCGTGGTGTCCAGCCCGAGGGGGTGCGACAAGCCTCCGTTAACGACAATTGGCCTAACTCGGGGCAGCCCGCCGGCCACCGGCGGATCCCTGTTTCGAGTATCGTTCGAGAACCCATGCGCGCATCGGGACGGCCTCCGTACTCTCACCGTGACCCTGCCCGCCCCGTCCGCGGCGGCGACCGTTCGGGCCTGTCGCTCGGCGCCCTGGCGCACCGGCTGATGGCCTTGCGGGCGAGCCTCGCCCGCCGCCTGTCCGGCACTCCGGCCGGGCTGCCCGCCCGCCCGGCCTACGGTATCCCCGGCCGCCGGGCGGAGCCGAGCTGGTTGACCGCCCCGGCCGCCATGGTCGGACGGGACGGCTTCGAGCGCGGCCCGCGCGCCGGCGCCTCGGCGCCCCCCGAGCACGTCTGGCCGGACCAGGTCTTCGACGACCGGGCGAGCCTCGACGCGCTCGACGAGCCGCGCTTCGAGAGCCGGATCGACCGCAGCGCCTCGACCCCGGGCGTGCTGGTGCGCCAGCCGCGCCGGCCCGCCTCGATCGCCCCGGAGGATTCGCACCCCGCGTCTCCGGTCCAGGCCGCCGCCGCCCCGGCGGCGCGCTGGACCCGGACGCCCGATTCGGTGCTGCAGGAGCGTCGCCAGCGGGCCCTGGAGGCCGAGCGGGTCGCCCTGGAGCGTGCCCGCGCCGAGGCCCATGCGGCCGCGCAGGCCGTCGAGACCGAGCGCAAAGCCCGCGAGCAGGAGGCCCGGGATCTGGCCGAGCGGGAGCAGGCCGAGCGGGAGCAGGCCGAGCAGGCGCGGGTCGCGACCCTTTCCGCCATGCCCGAGATCGTGCCGACCGAGTTCGCCGAGGATGGCGGTGTGGTGCCGCTGTGGCGCCAGCCCTTCGTGGCGCCCCCGGGCGTCCGCTATTTCCGTACCCCCGACCGGCGCCCGGTTCGGCCGAGCGTCGAGCTGTCCACCTCGACGGCGGCGATCGCCCCCGTCCTGGAACCCATGCCGGTCCAGGGCCCAGTCCCGGTCCAGGCTCTTGTGCCGGAGCCGGCCATGCCCGAGGTTGCCGCCGAGGCGCCGGCGCGCGACTGGTCCGACCTGCCGGACTGGTCCGAGGTCCAGCCCTGGTTCGACGGCAGCGATTGGAATGCCGGCGACGGGTCGTCCGTGGAGGCCTGGGCCGCGCTGGCGACCCAGCCCATGGCGGCCGGCCTGGAGGCGGCGGTCGCGGCCGTTCCGGTGATCGCGGCGGTCAACGCGGTGCCCGACCTGCCGGTGGCCGAGCCGCTGTACGAGGCCGCGCACCCGCAGCCGCCGCGCCCGGTCTACGTTCTCGACCGGCTGGTGCGGTTCGATCAGCCCCCGCGTCCGGCGGACGGCCAGGACAACGGGCGCGAGGGCACGCAGGACACCGTTCGGGATCACGATCGGCCGGCCGACCCGCAGAATGCGGAGACGGCGGCGATCCGGGACGCGTTCCTGCCGGCCAAGCCCGCCCTCGCGCTGGTGTTCGGTCCCGGCAGCGCCGCCACCGAGGCGCCCCGCCGCGCCCCCGCGCTCTGCGCCATGGCGGCCCGGGCGGCGATCCGCGCCGCCGGCCAACCGGTCGTGGCTGCCCCTGTGGCCAAGCCCGAGGATCTGCCCGAGCATCTGCCCGAGCACCGGCCGGTCTCGGACACGATGACGCCTGCGTCCGCCGATCCGGTCCGGGTTCCCTCGGACGCCGACCGGGTGGTGATCCCGATGACCCCGCGCACCGTGCTGCTGCGCGGCAAGATGGCGCCGCAGCCCGAGCCAGCCGCCGAGCCAGCCGCCGAGCCCGTTGCCGCCGAGCCCGAGCCGGTTCACGCCGAGCCCGCCTCTGCCGAAGCTGCCCCGGAGCCGGTCGAGGCG
>NZ_VRVA01000094.1:0-20859 GCF_008039945.1 Methylobacterium sp. WL64 | reverse complement strand
CCAGGTGCGCGGCCAGCACGCCCTCGCCGTCCGTGACCATCGAGCGGAACTTCAGGCAGCCGAAGCTGCGTCCGTCCCGGCCGAGCCGCATGTGCCGGAAGATCGGCGCCTTGCGGTCGCCGGCCCAAACCAGCACGGCGATCAGCAGCATCAGCGGCAGCAGCAGGAACAGCGCAGTCGCCGCCACCCCGATGTCGAGCCCGCGCTTGGCCGCCCAATCCAGCCGAAGCCCACGCGCCACGAACGGCGTCTCCGGCAGAACGGCCTCAGCCGCCTCGCCCACCTGCCCGAGCGTGAGTTCGGCCGTCACGGCGCAGCCGCCGCCAAGCGCGTCCGGATGAGCCGCGAAATCGGCCGCCCCCCGTCGCTGTAATGCACTCTGCAGCATAGTTCCGACCTCTCGACGGCGACGTTCGCCTTAGGTATTGGTTGGATGGTTAATCAATCATTACGTCTAAAAATGGGTAAATCACGGATGTCGATATGAGAATAGAGCCAATATTTAGTTCAAATGGTACTTAGTTAACTGGTCTATGGCCGCATACGTAGTTGGGCGATGCGCGTCGCAGGAAATCTGTTCTCCGCCCGCTTCCAAGCGGGTTCAGCGGCTGAAACCTACGTAGTTTCGGCTCATAGAAACCCGTCTGGCCGGATCGATCGTACGCGACACAGTCACGGATGCCTCGGACGGCATCACCCACGTCGAGCGAGACCCATCGGTCGGGTGCGCTACGAGTACACCGGCAGAAAGACCTGTCCTCGCATCACGAGACCGAGCTGGTCGATTGCGATCCGTCGGTCGTGGGCGAACCCGTGGTGCCGCCCACGTCAGCGCCACGCCATATCGCTGATCGCTCGGGCTACGGGCGGCGTGAAGCCCGATGCCGGCAAGGTTCGGCACGCGGCCCCTCGCGCGCACTGAGACATCGGCCGACGGGATCGAAGCTACGCCTCGATGAACGATCACACCGATCTGCCGTATGCCGGGCGCGATCACGCTTGAGCCACCGGTGCACAATAGAAAATGCCGCCGGTCTCCCCGATGATCTCCACGACCCAGTCCCAGGTGGAATCGCAACGGGCGGCCCCGGTCTTACGGCACGCTGCAGCGACCCGGTCGGCGACGCTCATCCGCCGATCGGCACGCCGGCTCGCCTCAGGATCGAAGTCCGGTTCTGCACGTTCTGCCGCAGCGATCCGGTCGAGTTTTTCAAGGTGAGCCAATAGGCTTTCGCGAAAGATGCCGTCGAGCTGGCGGCGGCTCATGATGAGATCGGGTCCGGGCTCGCTCATGGCGCGATGAAAAAGCTGATCGGAATGAGCCGTGAGCTGGCTCGCGAGGAAGCGTGCCCTGGCCGGGTCGCGCGTGCCTAGGCTTACCACGAGCTGCTTGGAACGGCAGAATCGGATCAGCGCCAGCGGGATCCGGCGGCGCCAGGAATAGCTCCCACCGCGCCTGTAAGCATGAGCGATAGCCGGCACTGGGCACCTCGTGTGAGACACGCATGTGCAACACCGATGTGTGCCGACGCCTCCCGCTTCAGCGGGAAATCGTTCGAAACCAGAGACTTACGCGAAAGCTTGGCTGGGGCGCCAGGATTCGAACCTGGGAATGGCGGTACCAAAAACCGCTGCCTTACCACTTGGCGACGCCCCACCGTGGGCCGGGGGCTGTCTAGACGGGCAGCCCCGGCGTGGCAAGCGGTCGTTCGGGCGCGAACGGCGGGGTTGGAGCCTGTGGCGCGCGGGGATGGCTGGCTGCGTGCCTGGCCCCGTGGCCCTGGGGCCGTCAGCGGCGCTCGAGGGTGCCGTCGAGCCTGCGCGGGAGGTTGAGCGGGTTGGCTTCCTGGAGCGCTGCGGGCAGCAGGGCGTCGGGGAGGTCTTGGTAGCTCACCGGCCGGAGGAACCGGTCGATCGCGAGGCTCCCCACCGAGGTCGTGCGCCCGTCCGAGGTCGCCGGGTACGGGCCGCCATGGACCATGGCGTGTGCCACTTCGACCCCCGTGCCGAAACCGTCGACCAGGATGCGTCCGACCCGACGCTCGAGCAGCGGGAGCAGCCCACGCACGGCCGCGTGATCCTCGAGGGCGATGTGCAGGGACGCCGTGAGCTGTCCCTCGAGCTGCTCGAGCACCGCCCGCATCGCGGCGAGGTCTGCGCAGCGCACCACCAGGGCGGCCGCGCCGAACATCTCCTCCTGCAGCGCCGGCTCGGCCAGGAAAGTGTCCGAATCGGTGGCGAACAGGGCTGCCCGGCCCTGAGTGGCCGCGCCGTTCGGCCCTTCGGCGAGCTGCGTCACGGCGGCGTGGCGGCCCAGGCGCGCGACGCCCTCGCAATAGGCGCGGTGGATGCCGGGGGTCAGCATGGTCGCGGCCGGGCTCTCCCGCAGGACGGCCGTGGCCGAGGCCAGGAAGGCGTCGAGGCCGGGGCCGGGCACCGCCAGGATCAGGCCCGGGTTGGTGCAGAACTGGCCGGCGCCCAGCGTCAGCGAGGCCGCGAAGGCCCGCCCTATCGCCTCGCCCCGGGTCGCCAAGGCGCCCGGGAACAGCAGGACCGGGTTGATGCTGCTCATCTCGGCATAGACCGGGATCGGACGGGGGCGCTTGGCCGCGATCTCCATCAGGGCGGTGCCGCCCCGGCGCGATCCGGTGAAGCCGACCGCGGCGATCCGGTGGTCAGCCACCAGCCCCTGCCCGATCGACTGGCCCGTATCGAACAGCAGCGAGAACACCCCTTCCGGCAGGCCGCTCGCGGTGACCGCCTTCTGGATCGCCCGGCCGACCAGCTCGGAGGTGCCAGGATGGGCCGGGTGCGCCTTGACGATCACCGGGCAGCCGGCCGCCAGCGCCGAGGCGGTGTCGCCGCCGGCCACCGAGAAGGCGAGCGGGAAGTTGCTGGCGCCGAACACCGCCACCGGTCCCACGGCGAGCATCCGCAGGCGTAAATCCGGCCGCGGCAGCGGCTTGCGGTCCGGCAGCGCCGGATCGATGCGGATCTGGAATGCGCTGCCCTCGCGCAGGATTCCGGAAAACAGGCGTAGCTGACCCACGGTGCGGCCGCGCTCGCCCTCGATCCGGGGCCGGGGCAGACCGGTCTCCGCCATGCAGCGGGTGACGAGATCATCGCCGATGTCGAGGATGTTGGCGGCGATCGCCTCCAGAAAGGCCGCCCGGGCCTCCGGCGCGGTCTCGCGGTAGGTGTCGAAGGCGGAATCCGCCAGGGCGCAGACCCGGTCGAGATCGGCGAGGCTCGCGCCGGGGAAATCGGGTTCCAGGGTGTTGCCGGTGGCCGCCTCCACGGCCTGGAACGCGGCCTGCGTGCCTCGCTGGGCCTGAGCGCCGATCAGGTTCTCGCCACGCACGGTCATAATCGACTCCTGTTCGAAACGGGTGCGGACGCTCCGCACCGGGTCGGTGAGACGAGGCCTCTCAGCCCTCGCGTGCCGCCAGGGCCTTCGCGCGGATCGCTGCTAGGGTCATGGTCGGTGTCAGCGCCTCTGGGTCGACGAGGCAGTGGATCATCGCCGGCAGGCCGGCGGCGAGGCTGCGCTCGAAGGCGGGGGCGAACTCTTCAGTGCGCTCGACGCGCTCGCCATGGCCGCCGCAGGAGCGGGCCAGGGCGGCGAAATCCGGATTGCGCAGTTCGGTCGCGGAGACCCGCCCGGGATACTCGCGCTCCTGGTGCATCCGGATCGTGCCGTACATGCCATTGTCCAGGACCACGACGACGATCGCGATGCCGTACTGCACGGCGGTGGCGAATTCCTGCACGGTCATCATCACGTCGCCGTCACCCGCGAGCGTCACGACGATCCGCTCAGGCGTGCTGCGCTTGGCCATCACGGCGGCGGGCAGGCCGTAGCCCATCGACCCCGAGGTCGGGGCGAGCTGCGTGCCGAACGCGCGGAACCGGTAGTAGCGATGGATCCAGGTGGCGAAGTTGCCGGCGCCGTTGCAGATCACCGCATCGCGCGGCAGCCGCTCCCGCAGCCAGGTGATCGCCTGGCCGTACTGGAACGCCCCGGGCTTGGGTTCCGGCGCCTCCGACCAGGCGCGGTAGGAGGCGTGTGCCTCGGCGGCGCGCCCTGCCCCCGGTGCGTCGTAGCGCGGCAGGGCGGCGCAGAACGCCCCCGGGCTCGCCTGGATCGCCAGGGCTGGCTGATAGACCCGGCCGAGTTCCTCCGGATCGGGATGGACGTGGACCAGCGGCAGCCCGGGATTGGGGATGCCGAGCAGCCCGTAGGACTGGGCCGGCATCTCGGAGAGACGCCCGCCGACCATGAGCAGCAGGTCTGACGCCTGGATGAGGGCCAGGAGGTCCGGGTTCGGTCCGATCCCGAGTTCGCCGGCGAAGTTCGGGTGGTCGGCATCGAACAGGTTGGCCCGCCGGAACGAGACCGCCATCGGCACGTCGTGGCTCTCGGCCCAGGCGGCCAGGGCGGTGCGGGCGGCCTCCGTCCAGCGTGCGCCGCCGAGCAGCACGACCGGTCGCCGCGCCGCGGCCAGCAGGGTGCGCAGCCGCTCGACATCCTCAGGCGACGGGGCGGGCTCGGCCGGGACCACCCGCGGCGCGTCGGCGACCGCCACCACATCGTCGAGCATGTCCTCCGGGAGGGCGATCACCACCGGCCCGGGGCGGCCCTGCAGCGCGACCCGGAAGGCCCGCGCGAGGATCTCCGGGATGCGGGCTGCGTCGTCGATCTCCACCGCCCACTTGGCCAGCCCACCGAACATCTGGCGGTAATCGACTTCCTGGAACGCCTCCCGGCCCCGCATCGCCCGGCCGATCTGCCCGACGAACAGGATCATCGGCGTCGAATCCTGGCGCGCGATGTGGACGCCCGCCGAGGCGTTGGTGGCTCCGGGGCCGCGGGTGACGAAGCAGATGCCCGGACGGCCGGTGAGCTTGCCGGCGGCTTCCGCCATGATCGCGGCGCCGCCCTCCTGCCGGCACACGAGCACGTCGATGCCGCTGTCGCGCAGGGCGTCGAGCACCGCGAGGTAGCTCTCGCCGGGGACGCAGGTCACCCGCTCGATGCCCTGGACGAGCAACTGATCGACGAGCACCTGCGCACCGGTGCGTGGGGGCAATCCGCTCAAGCCGTTTCTCCCTGGCGATGATGCCGCCCGGAGGAGGTCTCCAGGGGCGGCCGGCCTGTTGCAGCCGTGCGCCTTACCGATGCCGTGTCCTGGGATGCGACTGATATTTCAGCCTCAGGGTAGGGCTGCGGGTGGCCCGGTCAACCTGTCAGACCAGAGGTCGTCGGTCGAGGGCCCGTCGCGTCATCTGATCGAGGAGATCGAACAGGGTCGCGATTCCGGCAAGGGCCCGCTCGGCGTTTCGGGCGGCGATGCCGGCCACGATCGTAGCGTGGATTCCAGCGCAGTCTTGGAAACTGGCGGTGGGCTCGTGGCTGTACCAGAACCGCCGGGACTGGGCGTGGAGCGGGCCCATCGTGCTGGTCAGCGTCTGGTTGTAGGCTGCTCCGACCATCGCCTCGTGCAGGGTGCGCTTGAGCCGGAAGTAGACCTCGCGATCCCGGGCACCCGCGGCCACGAGCAAGCCCTCGGTATGACGCTGCAGGGCGTCCAGGTCGTTGTCGGAGGCGCGGACGATGATGCAGCGGGCCATCGTCTCGTCCAGCGGGCGCCGGACCTCCAGCAATTCTAGGTGGCGGATGACGTCGACCGGGGTGACGAGCACGCCGCGGCGCGGATGGACCTCGACGAAGCCGATCGTCTTGAGCCGCGCCAGCGCCTCGCGGACCGGGGTGCGCCCGAGCGCCAGTTCCGCGCCGAGCTCGCCCTCCGACACCATCGCGCCCGGTGCGAGGCGGCGGCTGATGATCATCTGCTCGATGGCGTCGTAGGCGGTCTCGGCGAGGGACCGAGTCCGTCCCGCGTCGGTCGCGATCGCGCGCGCGTCGGGGCCCGCCGTCAAGCTCCTCGCATCCCCCAACCCGATCCCCTCCCGAAGCCTTGGCTTGCTTCAGTTGACAATGGCTCCAGTCGGCGCCCTACTCAAGCGCTGAGATATCAGGGGTCGCCCAGGGCGCAACTGCGCCGACCGGATCCTCGACGATCCGGGCTCGATGGCGACCGCCTTCATGGGAGGAGATGCGGATGGCCGGGCTGTCCCCTGCGACGCGCGACAAGCTCAAGACCGTCAGCACGGCGACGCTGATGACCGCGCTGTTCAAGCGCGGCCTGCGCAACCAGATGATCCAGGGCGTGCGCCCGCTGAAGGCCGGCGGCGGCACGATGGTCGGCGAGGCGTTCACCCTGCGCTACATGCCCGCCCGCGAGGACCTGAACCCGATCACGGTGTTCCGCGACCGCGCGCATCCGCAGCGCAAGGCGGTGGAGGAATGCCCGCCCGGCGCCGTGTTCGTGATCGACAGCCGCAAGGACGCCCGCGCCGCCTCGGCCGGCTCGATCTTGGCGACCCGGCTGATGGTGCGGGGCTGCGCCGGGCTCGTCACCGACGGCGGTTTCCGCGACGCCGACGAGATCGCCCAGCTCGACATGCCGAGCTACCACGTGCGCCCCTCGGCGCCGACGAACCTGACCCACCACCAGGCCATCGACATCAACGTGCCGATCGGCTGCGGCGACGCCCCGGTCTTCCCGGGCGACGTGATCGTGGGCGACGGCGACGGCGTGGCGGTGATTCCGGCCCATCTCGCCGACGAGGTCGCCGACGAGGCGGTGGAGATGACCGCCTACGAGGATTTCGTAACCGAAGAGGTCCGCAAGGGGCGCTCGATCCTCGGCCTCTATCCAGCCACCGACGAGCAGAGTCTCGCCGACTTCGCCGCGTGGCGGAAGCAGACCGGGCGCTGACAAAGGCTGGCCCCGGTACGGTGACGCGTGCGGCTCTATCAGGACGTCCGTGAGACGCTCGGGATCGACTGTGGGCGGTTCGGGTCGACCGGCGTGCAACGCCAGCGCGCCGGCGAAGACAACGATACCATCCCGGCGGAGGCCACTGGCACCTGCGAGGCCAGACTGTATTTCTCGGCGGCCTGCGCGGTCAGCTCCAGCATCGTCGCCTTCTTTGCGGCCCGCTCCGCTGTGGCGGCCAAGGCGTCGCCGAAGCCGAACCGATCCACTCTGCCCGACCGAACGCGTGAGACCGGAGACCGCTTGATGACCGCACACAAGAAGACCCTCGGTGATCTGCGCAGTCAGCGCTGGTTCGGCGCCACCGACCTGCGCAGCTTCGGCCACCGCTCGCGGATGCTTCAGATGGGCTACGAGCGCGCCGACTTCACCGGCAAGCCGATCGTCGGGATCATCAATACCTGGAGCGACATCAATCCCTGCCACCAGCATTTCAAAGCGCGCGTCGAGCACGTGAAGCGCGGCGTCTGGCAAGCGGGCGGGTTTCCGATCGAACTCCCGGCGCTCTCCTTGTCCGAAAACTTCGTCAAGCCGACCACGATGCTCTACCGCAACCTCCTGGCCATGGAGGTGGAGGAGCTGCTGCGTCAGCACCCGGTCGACGGGGCGGTGCTGATGGGCGGTTGCGACAAGACCACGCCCGGCACGGTGATGGGCGGCATCTCCATGAACCTGCCGATGATCTTCCTGCCGGCCGGGCCGATGATGCGGGGGCATTCCGGCGGGACGATCCTCGGCTCGGGCTCCGACGTCTGGAAGTACTGGGCCGAGAAGGAAGCCGGCGCCATCACCACGCAGCAGTGGAACGACATGGAGGCGGGCATCGCCCGCTCGGCGGGAACCTGCATGACCATGGGCACGGCCTCGACGATGACGTCGATCACCGAGGCTCTGGGCCTGTCGCTGCCGGGCTCGGCCTCGATTCCCGCTGCCGACGCCGATCACCCCCGCATGGCCAGCGCCTGCGGCCGGCGCATCGTCGAGATGATCTGGGAGGACCTGAAGCCGTCCGACATCCTCGACCGGCGCTCGATCGACAACGCCTTGGTGGTCCACAACGCGCTGGCCGGCTCGACCAACGCGATGATCCATCTGGTGGCGATGGCCGGGCGGGCCGGGATACCGATCAAGCTCGCGGAGTTCGACGAGTTCGCCCAGAAGGTGCCGGTGATCGCCAACCTGCGGCCCTCGGGCCAGTGGCTGATGGAGGATTTCCACATCGCCGGCGGCATCCGGGCGCTGATGGTGCGGCTGTCCCCCCTCCTCCACCTCGACGCCCGCTCGGTCACGGGCGGTACGGTCGGCGACGGGCTCGCCGGCATGAGCGTCTACAACGACGACGTGATCCGCCCGCTGGACAAGCCGATCGTGACGACCGGCGGCACCGCGATCCTGTACGGCAACCTTGCGCCGCATGGCTGCGTGATCAAGCCGCCGGCCGCGGATCCGCGCTTCCTCAAGCATACCGGCCCGGCCCTGGTGTTCGACGATTACGACGCCATGAGCGCGGCGGTGAACGACCTCGACCTCGACGTCACCCCGGACCACATCATGGTCCTGCGCAACGCCGGCCCGATCGGCGGCCCGGGCATGCCGGAATGGGGCATGCTGCCGATCCCGAAGGTGCTGCTCCGGCAGGGCGTGCGCGACATGCTGCGGATCTCGGACGCGCGCATGAGCGGCACCAGCTACGGCGCCTGCATCCTGCACGTCTCGCCGGAATCGGCGGCCGGCGGGCCGCTGGCCGCGGTGCGCAACGGCGACCGCATCACGGTCGACGTGGCCGAGCGGCGCATCCACCTGCACCTCGACGAGGCCGAGATCGCCGCCCGCGTGGCCGCGTTCGTACCGCCGAACCGGGCCTATCCGCGGGGCTACAACCGCCTGTTCGCCCAGCACGTCCGACAGGCGCACGAGGGCTGCGACTTCGATTTCCTGGAGGGCGCCGGCGGCATTCCCGAACCCGAGATCCACTGACGCCAACCCGCCGCCCGCGATCCCAGCCCGGCGCAAGGAAGCCCATCGGCACAGCGGCCTGCACGCTGTCGGCAAGCGCCGGCGGCGGAAACGAAGAGGGAGGATATATGGCCACGATCGCACGCAGAGGCTTGCTCGCGGGTGCGGCCCTGCTTGGAGCCGCGCGGGCCGCCGGAGCCGGATGGGAGCCGTCGCAGCGTGTGCCCGATCCGGCCGTCGAGGTGCTCGATCCGGCCTTCGCCAAGTGCCGCCTGGCCTCCGCCACCGTGGAGCGGGTCGCCACCGGCCTGCGCTGGGCCGAGGGGCCGGTCTGGTTCGGCGACATGGGGGCGCTGCTGTTCAGCGACGTGGTCAACGACCGGATCATGCGCTGGGACGAGGCCTCCGGCGCGCTCACGGTGTTCCGCAAGCCGTCCGCCTATGCCAATGGCAACACCCGGGACCGGCAAGGGCGCCTCGTCACCTGCCAGCACAAGACCCGGAGCGTCACCCGGACCGAGCATGACGGCTCGATCACCACGCTGCTCGATCGGTTCGACGGCAAGCCGCTCAATTCGCCCAACGACGTGGTCTGCCATTCCGACGGCGCCATCTGGTTCACGGACCCGGCCTTCGGGCCGAGCCCGCACGAGTCGATGGCGGCTCCGGAGCTTCCGGGCAACGTCTACCGGATCGACCCGGCCAGCGGGCAGGTTAGCCTTGCAGTGGCAGGGCTCGCCGGTCCGAACGGGCTGGCCTTCTCACCGGACGAGTCCAAGCTCTACGTCATCGAGGCGCGCGCCAAGCCGAACCGCCTGATCCGCGTCTACGACATCGTCGAGAACGGCACCAAGGCCGCCAACGGACGGCTGTTCTTCGACGCCGGCACGGGGACGCCGGACGGATTCCGGGTCGACGTCGATGGCAACCTGTGGTGCGGCTGGGGCATGAGCGAGGCCGAGGACGGCGTGCTCGTCCTGTCGCCGCAAGCCAAGCCGATCGGCCGGATCCGCCTGCCCGAGCGCTGCGCCAACCTCTGCTTCGGCGGCCTCGAGCGCAACCTGCTGCTGATGGCCGCCTCGCACGCGGTCTACGCGCTCTACGTCAACACGCGGGGCGCCGGGACCTGCTGATCCCGATCGATCGCACGACGCATCCGGCGGCGACCCCGTTTCACGGAGACGGGCCGCCGTTGGATGCGTGGCTGCCCCCCTACTCCGCGGCCTCCGCCAGATACCGCGTCGGGTCGTAGTTCAGGATCGGCCCGAGCCAGCGCTCGACCTCACGGATGTCCATGCCCTTGCGCAGGGCGTAATCCTCGACCTGATCGCGCTCGACCTTGGCGACGCCGAAGTAATGCGCCTGCGGGTGCGCCAGGTAGAGTCCCGAGACCGAGGAGCCCGGCCACATGGCGTAGGACTCGGTCAGCTTCACCCCGATCCGTCGCTCGGCCTTCAGGAGATCGAACAACTGCGTCTTCTCGGTGTGATCGGGCTGGGACGGGTAGCCCGGGGCCGGGCGAATGCCGGCATAGGGCTCGCTCGTCAGTTCCGCCGGCGTGTAGCTCTCGTCCGCCGCGTAGCCCCAGAACTCCCGGCGGACGCGCTCGTGCATGCGCTCGGCGAAGGCCTCGGCGATCCGGTCGGCCAGCGCCTTCACCAGGATCGCCCGGTAATCGTCGTTGGCCCGCTCGAACCGCTCGGCGATCCGCACCTCCTCCAGGCCGGCCGTCACCACGAAGCCGCCGACGTAATCGGCGATGCCGGTCTCCGCGGGGGCGACGAAGTCCGACAGGCAGGTGTTGGGCCGGCCGTCACGCTTCGAGAGCTGCTGGCGCAGACCGTGGAAGGTCGCCAGCCGATCGCTGCGGCTCTCGCCGGTGTAGAGCACGATGTCGTCGCCGACGCTGTTGGCCGGCCAGAAGCCGATCACGCCCTTCGGGTTGAACCAGCGCTCCGCCACGATCTGCTTGAGCATCTCCTGCGCATCCTCGTAGAGGGCGCGTGCCGCGGGACCCTGGTCCGGGTCGTCGAGGATCGCCGGGAAGCGGCCCTTGAACTCGTAGGTCTGCAGGAACGGCGTCCAGTCGATATAGGGGACGAGGTCGGCGACCTCGTAAGACCCGAACACCCGGGCATCCGTGAAGGCCGGCTTCTTCGGCGCGTAGCCCGACCAATCGACCTTGAACGCGTTCGCCCGGGCCTTGGCCAGGGGCAGGCGCTGCTTGTCGAGCTCCGAGCGGGCATGGGCGGCCGAGACCTTGGCGTACTCGGCACGCACCTTCTCGATCGTCGTGTCGCGGGTCTCCTTCGACAGCAGGCTCGACACCACGCCGACCGCGCGGCTTGCATCGGTGACGTAGACCGCCTGACCCTTGGCGTAGGCCGGGTGGATCTTCACCGCGGTGTGGACGCGGCTCGTGGTGGCGCCGCCGATCAGCAACGGCACGGAAAAACCCTCGCGCTCCATCTCGCCCGCGACATGGACCATCTCGTCGAGCGACGGCGTGATCAGGCCGGACAGGCCGACGATGTCGACGTTCTCCTTGCGGGCCACGTCGAGGATCTTGGCGGCCGGGACCATCACGCCGAGATCGATGATCTCATAGTTGTTGCAGGCCAGCACGACGCCGACGATGTTCTTGCCGATGTCGTGGACGTCGCCCTTCACGGTGGCCATCAGCACCTTGCCGGCGGCCTGGCGCTTGCCGTCGCCACCATTGGCGCGCTTCTCCTCCTCCATGTAAGGCTCGAGATAGGCGACCGCCTGCTTCATCACCCGGGCGGACTTCACCACCTGGGGCAGGAACATCTTGCCGGCGCCGAACAGGTCGCCGACCACGTTCATGCCGGCCATCAGCGGGCCCTCGATGACGTGGAGCGGGCGCTCGACGCCCTGCCGCGCCTCCTCGGTGTCGGCGACGATGTACTCGGTGATGCCGTTGACCAACGCGTGCTCGATGCGCTTGGCCACAGGGGCTTCGCGCCAGGTCAGGTCGGCGGTCTTAGCCTGGGCGGAGGCACCGGTCTTGAAGCGCTCGGCCGATTCCAGCAGGCGCTCGGTGGAATCGTCCCGGCGGTTGAGGACCACGTCCTCGCACAGCTCGCGCAGCTCCGCCGGAATCTCGTCGTAGACGGCCAGCTGGCCGGCGTTGACGATACCCATGTCCATCCCGACCTGGATGCAGTGGTACAGGAACACTGCGTGCATCGCCTCGCGCACCGGCTCGTTGCCGCGGAACGCGAAGCTCAGGTTCGAGACGCCGCCTGAGATGTGGGCGTGCGGAAGGGTCTCGCGGATCGTCCGAGTCGCCTCGATGAAGGCGACCCCGTAGCCGTTATGCTCCTCGATGCCGGTGGCCACCGCGAAGATGTTCGGATCGAAGATGATGTCTTCCGGCGGGTAGCCGACCTGCTCGGTCAGGATCCGGTAGGCCTTGGTGCAGATCTCGACCTTGCGCTCGTAGGTGTCCGCCTGGCCCTGCTCGTCGAAGGCCATCACCACCACGGCAGCCCCGTAGGAGCGGCAGATCTTGGCGGCCTCGATGAACTTCTCCTCGCCCTCCTTCATGGAGATCGAGTTCACGATCGCCTTGCCCTGGATGCATTTCAGGCCGGCCTCGATCACCTCGAACTTCGAGGAATCGACCATGACCGGGACCCGGGCGATATCGGGCTCGGCAGCGACGAGGTTGAGGAACTCGACCATCGCCTTCTGCGAGTCGAGCAGGCCTTCGTCCATGTTGACGTCGATCACCTGGGCGCCCGCCGCGACCTGATCGCGGGCGACATCGAGGGCGGCGGCGTAGTCGCCGTTGGTGATGAGCTTCCTGAACTTGGCCGACCCGGTGACGTTGGTGCGCTCACCGACGTTCACGAACGGGATTTCCTTGGTGAGCACGAAGGGCTCCAGGCCCGAGAGCCGCATCAGGCGCGGGATCTCGGGGGTCTGCCGGGGCGTCTTGCCGGCGACCGCCTCGCTGATCGCCCGGATATGATCCGGCGTGGTGCCGCAGCACCCTCCGACCATGTTGACCAGGCCGGCTTGCGCGAACTCTCCGACCAGCGCCCCCATGGCCTCCGGACTCTCGTCGTAGAGACCGAACTCGTTGGGCAGGCCGGCGTTCGGGTAGGCGCAGACCAGGGTGTCGCAGATCCGCGACAGCTCGGCGATGTGGCCGCGCATTTCGCGGGCGCCCAACGCGCAGTTCAGGCCGAAGGTCAGCGGATCGGAGTGGCGGAGCGCATTCCAGAATGCCGCCGGAGTCTGGCCCGACAGCGTCCGGCCCGACAGGTCGGTGATCGTGCCGGAGATCTGGATCGGCAGGCGGATCCCGGTCTCCTCGAACACGGCCCAGGCCGCGGCCACTGCTGCCTTGGCGTTGAGCGTGTCGAAGATCGTCTCGATCAGGATCAGCTCGGCGCCGCCGGCGATCAGGCCGCGGACCTGCTCCATGTAGGCGGTCTTGACCTGATCGAAGGTCACTGCGCGGTAGCCGGGATTGTTCACGTCCGGCGAGATCGACAGCGTACGGTTCGTCGGGCCGATGGCGCCGGCGACGAAGCGGCGGCGACCATCCTGTTTCTCAGCGAGCTGCGCCGCCTCGCGGGCGAGCCGCGCGCCCTCCCGGTTCAGGTCGTGGATGATCGATTCGAGGCCGTAATCGCCTTGCGCGATGGTGGTGCCGGAGAACGTGTTGGTCTCACAGACGTCGGCGCCGGCCAGGAAGTAATCCAGATGGATCTGCCGGATCGCGTCCGGCTGCGTCAGGATCAGGAGGTCGTTGTTGCCCTTCTGGTCGTTCGGATGATCCTTGAACCGGTCTCCGCGGAAATCCGCCTCGGTCAGACCGAGCCGCTGAATGACGGTGCCCATCGCCCCGTCGAGGACGAGGATCTTCTCCGACGCGCGCTGGCGCAGCGCGGTTGCGATCTCGGTGCCGTCGACGGGCGGAAAGTCAGTCATGATCGGTCCCAACAGATCACCTCAACCTGAGGTGCCGGAGCGAAACGGAGGCTTCGGAGGAGGCCTCCAGATGTCTTAGCGTTCCCTGGAACCCTCCCGCGAGGCCGCGTCGCGGCACCTCAGGACGAGGCGGAGGGTGTGATCTTGTCTTGAACCGGTCCGGCGTTCGACCGGATCAGTGCGCCTTCCCCAGGGCGGCGGGCCGCGTCTCGATCGCGTCGACGCGTTCTTCGACCTCGGCCGCCGCGTAGCGCCCTAGGGGCGATTCGCCGTCGACGGCGTCCCGAAGATTGCCGGACCGACGCTCGATTTGGTCGTGTCGCTGGTTGACCACGGTGAACGCGCGCGCGGCATTCCGCCTGCGGTCTCGTATATCGGTCCGTATCCCCCAGCGAATCGGAAGAACGCTATCCTGCGGTTCGGTCATGGTCCTAACCCCCTGCCGCCCGAACCGGGCGCAGCTGAATTTAAGCCGCCGCCTTCTCCGCCGCCAGCTTCGGCGCCTGCGCGCGCAGGCCGAGCAGGTGGCAGATCGCGTAGACGAGGTCGGAGCGGTTCATCGAGTAGAAGTGGAAGTCCTGGACGCCCTCGTCCACCAGGTCGAGCACCTGCTCGGCCGCCACGGCGGCGGCGACGAGCCGGCGGGTCTCCACGTCGTTGTCCAGCCCCTCGAACCGGGCTGCCAGCCAGTAGGGCACCGAGGCACCGGTGCGCCGGGCGAAGTTCGCCGACTGCTTGAAGTTCTGCACCGTCAGGATGCCCGGGATGATCGGGATCGTGATCCCGACGGCCCGGACCTTCTCGAGATAGCGCAGATAGACCTCGTTCTCGAAAAAGAACTGCGTGATCGCCTGGTCGGCGCCGGCATCGACCTTGGCCTTCAGGGCGTCGATGTCGGCATCGAGGGTGGCGGCCTCCGGGTGCTTCTCGGGATAAGCCGAGACCGAGACTTTGAAGTCGCCGATGCGCTTGATTCCCGCCACCAACTCGGCGGTCGTGGCGTAGCCTTCAGGATGCGGCCGGTAGGCGTGGCCGACGCCGTCGGCCGGATCGCCGCGCAGGGCCACGATGTGGCGGACGCCGACATCCCAATAGGACTGCACAACCGCGTCGATCTCCTCGCGGCTGGCATCCACGCAGGTCAGGTGCGCAGCCGGCTTGAGGGTCGTCTCGCGGATCATCCGGGCGACCGTGTTGTGTGTGCGCTCCCGGGTCGAGCCGCCCGCCCCGTAGGTCACGGAGACGAATTTCGGCTGAAGCGGTGCCAGACGCTCGATCGACGACCACAGGACCTTCTCCATCTCGTCGGTCTTGGGCGGGAAGAATTCGATCGAGACGCGGATCGGGTGGTAGCCGTCTCGGCTGGCGCGGTGGGTGGGGCGGCGCATCGGATCTCGTCCTCTATGTCGGTCGGTTCAGACGATAAGGGTGACAGGTTGTGTGAGGGCCGCCGGACTTCGGGGTCAGGCGACCGCTCGCTGGAGCGGTTCGGCGGCGCGGTCGAGGCCGGCCTGCCGGTGACCGGCTTCCTGCGCGAGCCACAGCGTGACGGTCAGCTGGCCGACCTCCCGGGGCACCAGATCGCGGGTTGCGACCGTGGCGAGCCCAGCCTCGGCCAGCCAGCCGGAGACTTGGTCCGCGGAGAAGCCGAGCCGGCGATGGGCCTGGCTCGTCCGCAGGAATTCGAGATCGTGCGGCGCGAAATCCACCACCAGGAGCCGTCCGCCCGGCGCCACGAGACGCACGGCGCCCCGCAGGGCACGGGCCGGATCGTCGAGATAGTGGAGCACCTGATGCACCACCACCAGATCGAAGCTCGCCCGGGCGAAGGGCGGCGCGTGGATATCGCCCTGGCGCAAGTCCACGCGCGACAAACCCCGCCGCTCCAGGTTGGCCCGGGCGACCGACAGCATGGCGTGGCTCGAATCGAGGCCGGTGGCCCGGGCGGCCCGCGGGGCGAGCAGACCGAGCATCTTGCCGGTGCCGGTGCCGAGATCGATCAGGCTGCCGAGGGGGCGCTCGCCCAGCGCATCGAGGACCGCCGCCTCGACCGTCGCCTCGGGAACGTGCAGGGAGCGCAGCTCATCCCATTTGGGCGCCAGTCGGGCAAAGAAAGTCTGGGCCGTCTCGGCCCTCTGGGTGCGGACCGCGTCGAGCCGGGCCCGATCCTCCGAGAGCGGTGGCGTATTCCGGTCCAACCCGGACAGGAGGGGGTCGGCCAGGCCGGCACGGGCCTCGGACAGGCGGAAGAAAGCCCAGGCTCCTTCCCGATGCCGCTCGACGAGACCGGCTTCCACCAAGAGCTTGAGGTGGCGTGAGATGCGCGGCTGCGACTGGCCCAGGATGTCGGTGAGGTCGGAGACCGACAATTCGCCGTCGGTGAGCAGCGCCAGGATGCGCAGGCGCGTCTCCTCGGCCGCCGCGCGCAGGACGCCCAGGGCTTCTGGAAAAGGGATCGATCCCGCCGTTCGACTCTCAGCGCTAGACATAAAGATATGTTTATGTCCGTTTCATCAGAGGCGCAAGGGTGATGTTGCGGTGCCAGCGTATTGCCTGGTTTTTGGGTGCCGGATGCGTGCAGGTACGTTGCGTGCAGGCACCCGGAGGCGCGCATGTCCCAGACCAAGCTCCCACAGATCACTCTGGTCCGCCACGGTGAGACCGCCTGGAGCTTGTCCGGGCAGCATACCGGGCGCAGCGACATCCCGTTGACGCCGGTGGGCGAGGCGGCGGCCCGTACCCTCGCGCCGCGCCTGGCGGCCGGAGCCTATGCGGCGGTCTGGTCGAGCCCGTCGAGTCGTGCGGCGACCACCTGCGCGCTCGCGGGGTTCGGCGCGGCCCGCACGATCGACCCGGACCTCGCCGAGTGGGATTACGGCGCCTACGAGGGCCGAACCACGAAGGAGATCCTGGCCGAGCGCCCGGGCTGGCGGCTTTTTCGCGACGGCTGCCCCGGCGGCGAAACGGCCGCCGATGTCGGCGCCCGGGCCGACCGGGTCATCGCCCGGATCCGCGCCCTGGATGCGGACCTGATCCTCTTTTCCAGTGCCCATTGTCTGCGCGTGCTCGCCGCCCGCTGGCTCGGCCTGCCGCCGGAGGGCGGCGCGCTGCTGGTGCTCGGTACCGCCAGCGTCAGCGTGCTGGGCTACGAGCACGACCGCAGCGAACCGGTCCTGCGTGCCTGGAACGGCTGATCCCGGCGCTACCGCAGCCAATACCCGTCCGGTGCGAGCGGCGCCGGCATCGGTTCGCCCAGGGCGTGGTGGACGATGCGGTCGACGGCCCGGACCATCGCGTCGAGGGGCAGGTCGTTCGGCTCGGTGCCGAACGGCTCCTCCAATTCGTCGCCGAGGGCGTCGAGGCCGAAGAACGTGTAGCCGACGAGCGCCACTACGACCGGCGTCGCCCAGCCGAGCGAGCCCGCGAGGCCCACCGGCAGCAGCAGGCAGTAGAGCCAGGCCGTGCGGTAGACGAGCAGCGTGTAGGCGAAGGGCAGCGGCGTGTTGGCGATCCGCTCGCAGGCGGTGTGCACCCCGGACAGGGCCTCGATCCGGGTTTCCAGGAGGCCGAACTGGATGTCGGTGAGGCGCCCGGCCCGCATCAGCCCGGCGAGGTCGCGGGTCATGGCGGCCAGGACCGAATCGGTCGGGTTCGGGCCGCAGAGGTCCGAGCCCGGCGCCTTCCCGTCCACCGCGCGGGCCTCGTCGAGGCCGCGCAGGCGGGCGTGCAGGCCGTGCGCGAAGGCCGACAGGCGCCGCAGCTGGGGCGCCGCCTCGGCGGCCGGCAGCAGGGCCGGCATCAGGCGGGCGAGGTTGCGCACCTCGCCGATCAGGCTGCCCCAGGCCTTCCGAGCCTCCCACCAGCGCTCGTAGCAGGCGTTGTTGCGGAAACTCAGGAAGATCGACAGGGCGAGGCCGACCAGCGTGAACGGCGCGACCCCGGCGGTCACCGGGAAGAAAGCGGGCCAGCGCGCCTCCGCCCAGACCACGAGGCAGGAGACCGCGACGATCCCGACGAGTTTCTGGGCCACCCGCGGCAGGATCGAGCCCTGCATCGTGAATAGCAGGGTGAACAGGTTGGGCCGGGTGCGGACGATCATCGGGGCTTCGCGGTAGCGGGTGCGGCCCTCCTGCCCTGCCCTCCCGGCATGGACAAGGGGCCCGCCGTACACGTCCCTGTGGTCTCCCCCCTGTGGTCTCCCGCCTGTGGTCTCCCGCCGCCTTGCCCCGGGCTGCGCCGCCCGGCCGGGCCTTGGAGGTAACTTTCAGGTTCGCCCGACGACCGCGATGTCCAAGGCTCCTCCGGCACCGGCGCATCGGCATCCCGGAGCGGCGGCCAGCTCTCGAGCCGGTGTTATCGGTCGGCTTCCCAGAGCCAGGCCGCCCCGCGCACCCCGGAGGCGTCGCCATGGAGGCTGGCGCGCACGGGGGTGTCGAAGGCGTCGGAGAAGACGTGCGGGGCGATCGCACCGGGCAGTCCGGCGATCAACTCGGGGATGCGCGACAGGCCGCCGCCAATCACGATCACGTCCGGATCCAGCAGGTTGACCACCTGGGCCGCGGCGCGCCCGAGCCGGTCGAGATGCGTCGTCAGGGTTTTCCGCGCGTCCTCGTCGCCGTCGCGGGCGGCGGAGACGACAGCCTCGGCGGTGCGATGGCCGCCGTGCCGACGGGCATGGTCGGCGGCGAGTCCTGGCCCGGACAGCCAGGTCTCGACGCAGCCCCGGCGACCGCAATAGCAATCCGGTCCTGGCTGCTCGTCGGGGGTGGGCGCCGGCAGGGGGCCGTGGCCCCACTCGCCCGCGATGCCGTTGCGGCCGGTGAGCACGCGGCCGTCGATGGCGATGCCCGATCCGACCCCGGTGCCCAGGATTACCGCCCAGACCACCCGGGCGCCGGCCCCGGCGCCGTCGACCGCCTCAGAGACCGCGAGACAGTTGGCGTCGTTCTCGATCCGGACCGGACGGTCGAGCCGCTGCGCGAGGTCGATCCCGAACGGATGACCGTTGAGCCAGTGGGAGTTGGCGTTGCGCACGAGGCCGGTCGCCGGCGACAGGCTGCCGGGCATGCCGATGCCGACGCTGCAAGGAGCGCCGGACGCGGCGCCGGCTTCGGCTTCCAGTCGCTCCACCAGGGCGGCCAGGGCGTCGAGGGTACCCCGGTAATCGCCGCGCGGGGCCGGGACCCGGGCCTCGGCCAGGGTCGCGCCGCTGGAATCCAGCACGATTCCGGCGATCTTGGTGCCGCCGAGATCGATGCCGAGGCGAGCCCGCCCGCTGGGCGCCGGCATCACTCCGCCGCGGCGACCTTGGTGACCTTGGTGTCGGTCCCCATCGGCTGCGGCGCGTGATCGGAGATGTCGGTGCCGATCGCGACCGGATGGGCCATGACCTCGTTGAGCTTGGCCATGTCGAGCTCGCCCTCCCAGCGGCTGACCACCACGCAGGCGACGCCGTTGCCCACGAGGTTGGTGAGCGCGCGGCACTCGGACATGAACTTGTCGATACCGAGCACCAGGGTCATGGCGGCGACCGGGACCGGGCTGTTCGGGATCGCCGAGAGCGTGGCCGCCAGGGTGATGAAGCCGGCGCCCGTCACGCCGGAGGCGCCCTTCGAGGTCAGCATCGCCACCAGGATGATCGTCGCGTATTGCGCGAAGGTCAGGTCCGCACCCACCGCCTGCGCCAGGAACAGCGTGGCGAGCGTCATGTAGATGTTGGTGCCGTCGAGGTTGAACGAGTAGCCGGTCGGGACCACGAGGCCGACCACCGAATCCGAGGCGCCGAGCCGGCGCATCTTGGTCATCAGCTGCGGCAGCACGGTCTCCGACGAGGACGTGCCGACCACGATCAGCAGCTCGTCCTTGATGTAGGCGAGGAAGCGGAAGATCGAGAAGCCCGCGACCTTGGCGATGCTGCCCAGTACCACGACCACGAACAGGATCGCGGTGACGTAGAAGGTGCCGACCAGCCAGGCGAGGTCGTAGATCTTCTGGATGCCGTACTCGCCGATGGTGAACGCCATCGCGCCGAAGGCGCCCACGGGGGCGAGCTTCACCACGATGCCGATGATCTTGAAGAAGATCTGCCCGGCGGTATCGATCGCGCTGTTCACCGCGGCCGCGCGCTCGCCGAGGCTGGTCACGACCACGCCGGTGAGGATCGAGATCAGAAGCACCTGCAGCAGGTCGCCGGTGGCGAAGGGATCCAGGAAGCTCTTGGGGATGATCGCCAGGATGTGGGCGACGGTGGAATCGGCGGCCGCCTTGTTGGCGTAGCTCGCGACCTTGCTGGCATCGAGCTTCGTCGGGTCGGCGTTGAAGCCGGCACCCGGCCGGATCACCTCGCCGACCAGCACGCCGATCAGCAGCGCCAGGGTGGAGACGACCTCGAAATAGACCAGCGCCTTCACGCCGACCCGGCCGACCTTCTTGAGATCGCCGACAGACGCGATGCCGTGTACGATGGTGCAGAAGATGATCGGCGCGATCATCATCTTGATCAGGCCGATGAAGGCGTCGCCGAGCCACTTCATCGCCTTGCCGGTGGCCGGGTCGTACCAGCCCAGCAGCACGCCGAGCACGATGGCGATCAGGACCTGGATATAGAGGACCTTGTACCAGGGCTCGCGGGGAGCGCCGGGCGCGGTCGTCGCGTGGGTTGCGTGTGCCATATCCATCCCGTGCACGGTTGCCGTGCATCCTCCCGATTTGGCGGCACGCTAGCGATAATCGTTCCCCGCCTCAACGGCGGCTCCGCCTTACTCCTCGAACGAAGTGTGACAAAAACCTATCGATCCCCGGCCGAAAGATCTCGGCGGCGGATATTCATCAGCCAACCTAGTCGATCCAGACCAGACGGATCGAATCAACGGTTCGCACGCGACCTCCCGACAGGCCTCATCGTCCCCACGCGCCTGGTGCGCCGGGGGCATGGCCCAAGAAGTCTCCTCACGCTGGACGCGGGACGCCGCGGGAACCCAGGTGTCGGCCAAGTTACGCGCGGGATCCGATCCCCGCGGCGACCCGCGGCATCGGC
>NZ_VRVA01000093.1:0-21459 GCF_008039945.1 Methylobacterium sp. WL64 | reverse complement strand
CTCCCCTGCGGCCCGGCACGACCTCGCCCCCACCGGCACCCTCCGGGCGGCGATCAATCTCGGCAATCCGGTGCTCGCCCGGTCCGGGGCGGACGGCCCGGCCGGCGTGTCGGTGGATCTCGCCCGGGCGCTGGCGCAGCGGCTCGGCGTGCCGGTAGCGTTCGTGACGTTTCCCGGCGCGGGGGCCGTCTCGGGCTCGGCCGGGTCCGGGACCTGGGACATCTGCTTCCTGGCGATCGACCCGAAGCGCGCCGAAGGCATCGCCTTCACGGCCCCCTACGTGCTGATCGCCGGCAGCTACCTCGTCCCGGCCGACGCGCCGATCCGGAGCCTGCCCGACGTCGACCGCGACGGGATCCGGATCTCGGTGGGGCATGGCAGCGCCTACGACCTGTTCCTGACCCGTACGCTGCGCCACGCGACCCTGGTGCGGGCGCCGACCTCGGCGGAGGCGGTCACGGCCTTCGCCCGGGACGGGCTCGACGTGGCCGCCGGGGTCCACCAGCCGCTCGCCGCCTACGCGGCCGCGCACCCGGAGGTGCGACTGCTGCCGGGGCACTTCATGGAGATCCCGCAGGCGATGGGTCTGCCGGTGGGCCGGGACGCGGGGGCGGCGTATCTGGCCGACTTCCTCGCCCAGGCGAAGGCGGACGGGATGATCGCACGCAGCCTCGCGGCCGGCGGGCAGGATCCCGGGCTGGCAGCACCCTGATCCAAGCCGGGTGCATCCTGCCGCCTCGATCAGCGCGATTCGCAGCGCAGGGTGAGCCGCGCTGGCGATATCGACGCGGGCGTCCAGCGAGAACGTGTCGCGCTTCCCGCGCATCAGGTCGCCACGAGGGCGCGCAAGGCCGGGCTGCGCGGCGACGCTGCAAGCAGCGGGTCGGCCCGTGCCGCCATGTCAGGCGCTTCGATCGGTGTGTTCGCGCGATCCCTGGAGCCCTCCTGCGAGGCCCAGCGATCCTCGATCGCCGGACCTCACAGGCCGAGGAGGTGCGCGGGATCGGCAGCCCCGCCCTCGTTACACCACCAGATTGACGATCCGCCCCGGCACGACGATCACCTTGCGCGGCGGCTTGCCCTCCAGGATCTTCTGGACCGTCTCCAGGGCCAGGGTCGCGGCTTCGACAGCCTTGGCGTCGGCGTCGCGCGGCACGGTCACGTCCGCGCGCTTCTTGCCGTTGATCTGGACCGGCAGGGTGATCTCGTCCTCGACCAGGAGCCCCGCCTCGGCCTCCGGCCAGGGGGCCTGGGCGGCGAGGCCGGGGCGGCCGAGCGCGGTCCAGCATTCCTCGGCGAGGTGCGGCATCATCGGGGCGATGAGCTGCACCAGGATGCCCGCCGCCTCCGTCGCCACCGCGCGCGAGACCGGCCCGCGCAGCCCGTCCTCGAGGGCGTTGGCCAGGGTGTAGATGTGGGCGACGCAGCGGTTGAACCGCAGGCGCTCGATATCGTCCTGCACGGCGGCGAGCGCCCGGTGGGCGGCCTTGCGCAGGGTGAGGTCGGCGGCGCCGTCCCCGCTCGCGGACAGCGCGGCATGGGTCAGCCGCCAGACCTTCTGGACGAACCGGGCGGCGCCCTGCACGCCCTCCTCGCTCCAGATCACGTCGCGCTCGGGCGGCGAATCGGAGAGGACGAACCAGCGCGCCGTATCGGCCCCGTAGCTTGCGATGATGTCGTCCGGATCGACCACATTCTTCTTGGACTTCGACATCTTCTCGATCGAACCGATCGCGATCGGCGCCTGAGTTTTCACGTGAAACGCGCGGCGCTCGCCCTCCTCGGTGGAGAAGCGGATCTCGGCCGGCGGCACCCAGGCGCCGGCCGCGTCCTTGTAGGTCTCGTGGACGACCATGCCCTGAGTGAACAACCCGGCAAACGGCTCGGAGACGCCGGCCCAGCCGGTCTCGCGCATCGCCCGCATGAAGAACCGGGCGTAGAGCAGGTGCAGGATCGCGTGCTCGATACCGCCGATATACTGGTCCACCGCTAGCCAACGATCGACCGTGGCGCGGTCGGTGGGGGCGTCGGTGAGCCAGGGCGCGGTGAAGCGCGCGTAGTACCAGGACGAATCGACGAACGTGTCCATCGTGTCGGTCTCACGCCGGGCCGGTGCGCCGCATTGCGGGCACGGCACCGTCCGCCAGGCCTGGTCGCGCTCCAGCGGGTTGCCGGGCTGGTCGAACGAGACCTCCTCGGGCAGCTTCACCGGCAGGTCGGAGACCGGCACCGGCACCGGGCCGCAGGACTCGCAGTGGATGATCGGGATCGGGCAGCCCCAGTAGCGCTGGCGCGAGACGCCCCAGTCGCGCAGGCGGAACTGGACCTTGCGCTTGGCCACGCCCTCCCGCTCCAGCCGGCGCGCCACCGCCTCGAAGGCCTCCCCGGTGGTCATGCCGTCGAGGAAGCGCGAATGGATCATCCGCCCGTCCTCGACATAGGCGGTGGTGGTGATCAGGAACGCCTCCGGGTCCTGCCCCTCGGGGCAGACCACCGGGACGTTGCCGAGCCCGTACTTGTTGGAAAAGTCGAGGTCGCGCTGGTCATGCGCCGGGCAGCCGAACACCGCTCCGGTGCCGTAGTCCATCAGCACGAAGTTCGCGACGTAGACCGGCAGCGTCCAGGCCGGGTCGAGGGGGTGTCGGACGGTCAGGCCGGTGTCGAAGCCGAGTTTTTCAGCGGTGTCGATCGCCGCCTGGGCGGTGCCGGTGCGCCGGCATTCCTCGATGAAGGCCTGGAGATCCGGGTTGTTCGCGGCAACCGCTGCTGCCAGCGGATGGTCGGCCGCGATCGCCAGGAACCGGGCGCCGAACAGGGTGTCGGGCCGGGTGGTGTAGACCGTCACCGACTCGGCCTCGCCGGCCGGAGGCTGGGTGAGGGCGAACCGGACTTCCAGTCCCTCGGAGCGGCCGATCCAGTTCTTCTGCATCAGCCGGACTTTTTCCGGCCAGCGGTCCAGCCCGTCGAGGGCTGTGAGCAGATCCTCGGCGAAGTCGGTGATCTTGAAGAACCACTGGGTCAGCTCGCGCTGCTCGACCAGGGCGCCGGAGCGCCAGCCGCGCCCGTCGATCACCTGCTCGTTGGCCAGCACGGTGTGGTCCACCGGGTCCCAATTCACCTTGGCGGTGCGCCGGGTCACCAGGCCCTTGTCCAGGAAGTCGAGGAACATCCGCTGCTGGTGCTTGTAGTAATCGGGGTCGCAGGTGGCGATCTCCCGGCTCCAGTCGAGCGACAGGCCCATGGCCTTCAGCTGGTCGCGCATCGACGCGATGTTGGCGTAGGTCCAGTCCCGCGGGTTGACCTTGCGCTCCATGGCGGCGTTCTCGGCCGGCAGGCCGAACGCGTCCCAGCCCATCGGGTGGAGCACGTTGAAGCCCCGGGCGCGCTTGTACCGGGCCACCACGTCGCCCATCGCGTAGTTGCGCACGTGGCCCATGTGGATGCGCCCCGACGGGTACGGGAACATCTCCAGCACGTAGTATTTCGGGCGCCCGTCAGAATTGTCGGTCTCGAACAGGCGTTGCTCGGCCCAGGCGGCCTGCCAGCGCGGCTCGGCATCCTTGGCGTTGTAGCGCTCGACGGGCTGGGGGGCGGTGCTGGTCATGGGTCCGGCTGGGTCAGAGGCTCGGCGGCTGATCGGGGAGAGCCGCGGCACGGTTGCGGCCCAGTAGCATATCTGCGCCGGAGCCGGTCAACGGATGCAGGGATCCGGGCTTGCGCGAGGCGCGCAACGGCATAGGTCGGCGGGGCAAGGGACCGATGTCCCATCAGGATAGGCACGCGATGGACGACGCGATCACCGGGCAGACCGCTCCCGCCACCGACGGGATGGGGCAGCCGACCGCCAAACCCCCGGTCGGCGAGGCCGACGTCGCCGCCGGCCTCGCCGAGGTGCGAGCCGCCGTCGCGCAGGCGGCCGAGGATTCGGAGCGCGACCCCGCGGAGGTCCAGCTCGTGGCCGTCTCCAAGACCGTGCCGGCGGAGGGCATCGTTCCGGCCCTGGAGGCGGGGCACCGGGTGTTCGGAGAGAACTACGTCCAGGAATCCGCCGCGAAATGGCCGGACCTGCGGGCCCGCTACCCGGATGTCGAGCTGCACCTCGTGGGCCCGCTGCAATCCAACAAGGCCCGCGAGGCGGTGGCCCTGTTCGACGTGATCCACGCCCTCGACCGGCTGTCGCTCGCGGCGGCGCTCGCCAAGGAAATCAACCGCGCGGGTCGGACCCCGAAGCTGCTGATCCAGGTCAATACCGGCGCGGAGCCGCAGAAGGCCGGGGTCCTCCCGGATCAGCTCGCCACGCTGCTGGCCGAGTGCCGCGACACCCACGGGCTCTCGATCCAGGGCCTGATGTGCATCCCGCCCGCGGAGGACCCGCCCTCGGCCCATTTCGCCCTGCTCGCCCGGCTAGCCCACGAGCACAACCTGCCGATCCTCTCCATGGGCATGAGCGCGGATTTTCCGGCGGCGATCCAGCAGGGCGCCACCCATGTCCGCGTCGGGACCGCCATCTTCGGGGCCAGGCCCCGGAAGGCGTGAGCCTCACCCGATCCGAAGATGCGTGCGTGGGCCGAGGCGCCCGAGCAGGCGCAGCAGGTCCGACCGGGCCAGGGCGACGCAGCCCTCGGTGGGGCGGTAGCCGTCCCGGGCGATATGCAGGAAGATCGCGGAGCCCCGTCCCCTCCGGATCGGCGCGCGGTTGTAGTCGAGGTCGATCACCACGTCGTAGAGCCCGTCGTCGCGCCACATCGATTCGGCACTGATGCCCGGGGCCGGCAGGCGGATCGGCCGGTTGTAGCGGCGGTCCCGGCGGTCGTCGCACCAGCCGTCGCCCGGCCGGGTCGCCCGCAGGGGCAGCGCCGAGCGCGGGCGCAGGCCGAGATGGTCCGGGCGGTACGCGCCGCCCCGCAGGCGGAAGCGACCGCGCGGCGAGCCGCCGTCGCCCTCGCGCTTGTCGGAGACGATGCCGCCCGCCCCGAGGGCGCAGGGGATCACCGCCGGGCCGACCAGGAGCTGGCCCCGGCAGCGGTCGCCGACCAGTGCGCGGACCCGGATCTCGCTCACGGTCATGCGGACCGGTCCGGGCCGCTCGCGCCGATGTCCCCGCACAACACCCCTCCCCTGCCGGTCGCACGCGCCCCGGTCCGGCCCGCGGTGATGCGGCGCCAGGGGCGGATCGGCAGGGGTTATGCCCGGTATCCAATACCGAAACCGTGAAAAATTGCGCACAAGGCAATTTCCGGCCACAAACGAAGCTCTATCCTTGCGGTGGAACCTAGGCCGTCGAAGCCGGGATTCGGGAGCGAATCAGCCCACCGCCCTGCGACGGGGGGACCGAGCGCCCTTGGATTCCAGCGCGCCGGCCCCGCTTTCCTGGAGCCGGCCGTGTTGTCACGCGACGGGCGGCGTGCTCCAGATCCTTGTCATCGCGCACTGTCTCCGAACACCGGGTCTCCCGGTCCCGCAGCGTGCTCCAGGGCCCCGGACGATGTCGAATGTCTATCGCCTGCTGATCTGTGACGACGACGCGATCCTGCGCGACACGCTCACCGAGCAGCTCGACCTCTGCGAAGAATTCACCGTGGTCACCGAGGCGAACGCCGCGGACGCGGTCCGGCGGGTCGGGGCCGAGCGCATCGATCTCGCCGTGATGGATGTCGGCCTGCCCGACCTCGACGGACGCGAGGCCGTGCGCCGGATGCGGGCCGGCGGCTTCCGCGGCCCGGTGATCATGCTGACCGCGCAGGACTCGGAGGCGGACCACGTCGAGGGGCTTGAGGCGGGCGCCAACGACTACGTCACCAAGCCGTTCAAGTTCGGCATCCTGCTCGCCCGGATCCGCGCGCATCTGCGCAGCCACGAGGCGTCCGAGGACGCGGTGTTCCAGATCGGCCCGTACACGTTCCGGCCCGGCGCCAAGCTGCTGGTCGGCGAGCGCGGCTCGAAGCTGAAGCTCACCGAGAAGGAGACCGCGATCCTGCGCTTCCTGTACCGGGCCGGCCGGGCCGTGGTGAACCGCGACACGCTGCTCGCCGAGGTCTGGGGCTACAACGCCCACGTCACCACGCACACGCTGGAGACGCATATCTACCGGCTGCGCCAGAAGATCGAGCCGAACCCCGCCACCGCGGCGATCCTCGTCACCGAGGGCGGCGGCTACAAGCTGCTGCCCTGATCGAATCGCGCCCGTCGCAGGGCGCACGCGGAGCCGGGTGCGATTGCAACGCGGTTGGGAACGGCTTTAGGGATTTGCGTGTACGCGAGGCGCAGGCTCGTTTGCACGCAGGCGGTGAGGCGGTTCCTTGGGGCTCGACGACGACATCGCGATCCTCGCCGACGCGCCGCTGTTCGGCTTCCTCGACCGGGACGCGCTGCGCCTGCTGACCTTCGCGGCCGAGCGGCGCGAGCTGGCGGACGGCGACCTGCTGTTCGCCCGCGGCGACCCGGCCGATGGCGGCTTCGTGGTGATGTCGGGCACGATCCGGCTCGCGCCCCGGGTGCCGGATGCCGAGCCGGTCCGTGCCGGGCGCTCGGCGCTGATCGGGCAGCTCGCCCTGTTCGTGCGCGGCACCCGGCCGACCGAAGCCCGGGCCGAGGGCGCCGCCGAGGTGATGCGCATCACCCCGACGCTGATGCGGCGCGTGCTGGAGGAATTCCCCGCGGCCGCGCAATCCGTCTACGACACCCTGGCGATCGACCTCGTAGACCTCGTGACCGATCTCGACCGGGTGCGGGTGCTGCTCGAGGATTGATCCGGGCGGATTGCGCCGGCTCCCCGGGTGACAGCCCCGGTGCCCGCGAGTAAGCACGGGCTCCCGCCATCGAGAGCATCGTGCGCCCATGTCCACCTCCGACCTCGCCAAGACCATCGAGACGGCCTGGGAAGAGCGCGCCGGCATCTCGACCTCGACCCAGGGCGCCGTCCGCGAGGCTGTCGAGGAGGCGTTGAACCTGCTCGATTCCGGCAAGGCCCGGGTCGCCGAGAAGAGCGGCAACCAGGATTGGGTCGTCAATCAGTGGCTGAAGAAGGCGGTGCTGCTGTCCTTCCGGCTCAACGACATGGCGACGATCGATGGCGGCCCCGGCGGCGCGCCGTGGTGGGACAAGGTCGCGTCCAAGTTCGCGGGCTGGGGCGAGGTAGAGTTCCGCGCCGCGGGCTTGCGTGCCGTGCCGGGCTGCTTCGTGCGCCGCGGCTCCTACATCGCGCCGGGCGCCGTGCTGATGCCGAGCTTCGTCAACCTGGGCGCCTATGTCGGCGAGGGCACCATGGTCGACACCTGGGTGACGATCGGCTCCTGCGCGCAGGTGGGGAAGAACTGCCACATCTCCGGCGGCGCCGGCATCGCCGGCGTGCTCGAGCCGCTCCAGGCCAACCCGGTGATCATCGAGGACGATTGCTTCATCGGCGCCCGCGCCGAGGTGGCCGAGGGCGTCATCGTCGGCCAGGGCAGCGTGCTGTCCATGGGCGTCTATATCGGCGCCTCGACCAAGATCGTCGACCGCAGCACCGGCGAGGTCATGTACGGCCGCGTGCCGCCCTACTCCGTGGTGGTCTCGGGCACGATGCCCGGAAAGGCTCTGCCGGACGGCACCCCGGGCCCGGGCCTGTACTGCGCGGTGATCGTCAAGCGCGTCGATGCCGGCACCCGCTCCAAGACCGCGATCAACGAGCTGCTGCGCACCTGATTCTTTTGGGACTTGAGGGCGGCCCTGTGGAGACGACGCGGACCCTGGACCTGATCGTGGCGGGCCGGCCGGTGCCGACCCCGTGCGCCGTGATCGGTGCGGGGCCCGACGCGCTGCTGTTGCCGGCCCTGTCCACGATCTCGGACCGGTCCGAGATGCACGCCCTCGCCCACGCCATCGGCTCCGAGTACCGCTGCCTGGTGCCGGACTGGCCGGGCTTCGGCGCCCGGCCGCGCACCCGGCTGCCGCTCGGTCCCGACACCCTGCACGCCTTCCTGGACGCGCTGCTCGCCGCCGCGCCCGGCCCCTACGCGGTCGGGATCGCGGCGGGCCACGCCGCAGGCTATCTCGTCGCCGCGGCGCGCAGGCACCCGGCAGCGTTCGCGCGCCTGGTTCTGGTGGCGCCGACCTGGCGCGGGCCGCTGCCCACCGCGATGCCGAGCCGGGCGCACTGGTTCCCGCGGATCCGCCGGGCCGTCGAGGCGCCGATCCTCGGCGAGGCGCTCTACCGGCTCAACATCAGCCCGCCGATCATCGGCCGGATGATGCGCGCCCACGTCTACGCGGACGCGGCTCACGTCACACCGGCTCTGATTCGCGCCAAGCACGCCATCACCCGGCAGCGCAACGGCCGCTTCGGCACCGCCGCCTTCGTCACCGGCGGCCTCGACCCGGTGGGCGACCGCGCGGCCTTCCTGGACCTGTTCGGGGACGGCCTGCCGCCGACCCTGGTGCTGCGGCCGGAGAACGCCCCGCGCCGCTCCGGCGCCGAGATGGACGCGCTGATCGCCCACGGCCGGGTCGCCAGCACCGCGATCCCCGGCGCGCTCAGCCCGCACGAGGAGTTTCCGGCCGCGGTCGCAACCGCGATCGGAGCGAATTAGCCGGCAAATTTACGGATTCAAAAAGGTCCGGGACCTTTTGCGGGTCCAGGGCTGAGCCCTGGCCTCATCAGGGCTCAGCCCCGATCACCGGGCTCAGCCCTTTGGAAACCCATGCTCCGGTGGCATCGTGATGACACCGCGATGGTAGGGGAAGCGGGCGCGCTGGAGCGGATCTGGGCCGGTGAAGATCAGCCGCGTCCGGAACGAGACCGGGCTGACGCAGATCAGGTAGCCCCGCAGGGCCTTGTCGCCGGGGACGAACAGGGCCGTCGCCAGATACCGCTCCTCGGCCCGGACCCAACCGGGGATGGGCAGGCCCCAGCGCCGGGCCAGATGCTCACCGGCCCCACCCAGGAACGCGTCCGCCTCCGGCCGCCCCAGCAGGCCGGGCTCGTCGGCCACGAAGGCGGCCTGCCGGGCAACGTCGCCATCGGCCGCGTAGAAGGCGTCGAGGAAGTCGCGCAAGTGATGCTCCCAGTCGCCGTCGCCACGCGCGCGCTCGACCACGGCAGCCAGGGAACGCGGCCTCATGGCGTCCCCGCGAAGACGGCCGAGAACCGACTGCGCGCCTCCGGTGATGGGTCTTCGCCGTAGATCGCGCGGTACAGCTGTTCCAGGGCTTCCACATCACGCAGGCCCAAGTGAGCGGCTAGGGCACGGGCGTCGTTCAGGTCTCGGTCGCCGCGATCCAGGCTCTGCAGGGCATGGAGTTTCATCGCCAGGAGGTAGGCGGGTTTGGCCACAACCGTCCGAAGTCCCGGCGTCCCATCAGCCGGGAACGTGCCGGACAGGGCGAACAGTGTCTCATCCTCGTCGAGCGGGGTGAACATGCCGACGGCGTCGTTGAGCCAATCCGACTCCAGTCCCATCCGCGCGGCGACCCGGGCCACCGAGGGTGCCAGGGCTGCCTCGTCGTAGCCGGGTCGCACGACCGCATCGACATCCTCGGTGCCGCGCCGCCAGGCGAATTGCAGCATCAACGCGCCGCCACCGTAGACGGCGATCTCGACGAACCGTCCGTACTCGGCGAGGTCGGCACCGAGTGCCTCGAAAGCCTCGAGGAGGCGGGCGCGGTCGAGCGGCTGAGCCATGAGGTCGGAAAGCCGGAGCGGGGATGGTGCAGCGTTCGCGTGAACGCGGCTCCGGGTCAACCGCCCCGCCCGCTCGACGAACCGCCGGGTTCGCCCCTGGACAGAATGAGAGCCCTGTGTGCGGACTGAACCGTCCCGCCAAGTCGTTCGTTTGCAAGTCGGTCGTTTGTCTGCGGGACCGGCCCGCCTCCGCTCCCGCCCCTTCGCCGACACCGCCAAGGATCCGATGCGCCGCACCCTGACCTTGCCGATCCTCGCTCTGCTGGTCGCCGCGACCGTGGTGCGCGCCGAGGATATGCCCCAGCCAGCCCCGGCGAACCCGCCGGCGGCGCCGTCGCTCGGGGCCGACACGCTCAAGCCGGGCAAGCCGGCGATCAAGCCCTACCTGGCCGAGACCGCGGGTCCCGATGCCGTCCAGATCCTGCCGGCGCCGCCGGCCCACGACGCGCCGCTCGACAAGGCCGACCGGGCGGCCTTCAACAGCACCCGCGCGCTGAAGGGCAGTGCCCGCTGGGAGATCGCCGCGAACGACGTGTCGGAGGGGGCCTCCGCGGTCCTCGAGAACTTCGCCTGCGTGCTCGGCATCCGCATCGACCAGACCCGGGTGCCGGCGGTGATGAACCTCCTCGAGCGCACGCGCCTCGACCTCGCCCGGGCGACCCGCGGCCCGAAGGTCCATTACCGGCGGCTGCGGCCCTTCGTGGGCAACGAGGCGCCGATCTGCGTCCAGCGGACCCAGGCGCTCACCGACAGCTTCAGCTACCCGTCCGGCCATGCCACGCAGGGCTGGGCCTACGCGCTGATCCTGGCCTCCCTGGTGCCCGAGAAGGCGACCGCGATCCTGGCGCGTGGCCGGGCCTACGGCGAGAGCCGGGTCGTGTGTGGGGTGCACTGGCTGAGCGACGTGGCGGCCGGGCGGATCACCGGCTCCTCGGTCCTCGCCACGCTGATGGGCGATCCGGGCTTCCGGGCCGACCTGGAGAAGGCGCGGGCCGAGCTCCGGGGCGCCCTGTCCGGCGGCGGCGCGGCCCCCGACCAGGCCATCTGCACCCGCGAGGCCGACGCCCTCCGGGAGCCGCCGCTGGAGTTCTGAGCCTCGAACGAGTCCAGATCTGAACACCTCCAAGTGTCCGACTGACAACACGCTTTCGGGCTGATCGATCGCCCGCGACGGGATGATCTTGGGGTCGAAGCGCCGATGCGTGGCGCATCCCGGGATCCATCGTGCCGCCGCGTTCCGCCCGCCTCGGGCTTCTGCTTACCGCCACCGCCCTGACGAACGCCGCCGTCGCGCGGGGCACGGACGTCAAGGGCGCAGACGTGCAGCTCAACGAGATCCCGGTCGAGGCCGCCCGCCCGACCTCGGTTCTCCCGGCCGGGGCCGGCTTCGGCGGCGCCAACGTGAGCGGCGGCAACGGCAACAGCGCGGCCACCGGCGGCGGGGGCGGCGGCCCCTCGGGTCTCACCGCCGACCGTCACCCTGTCCGACGCCCTGGTCGCCTACAATGTTGCGGCGCTCGATCCGAAAGACAAAGGGTTTCGTGCACCGATCAACGCGCTCAACCTCTTCGACCGCAGCTCCACGACCTGCGAGGCGGGCTTCTGCTATCGCGGCGCCCCCGCCACGGTGATCGGCAGCCTGATCTATCGCTGGTAGCGGCTCCCGCGGGGCAGGGGAGCATGGCAGGTTCCCGTCCCCGGCACTGGAGGTCGATGCGGCTCCTGTCCTAAGGCCGGAGCCTCGTCCTCCCACCCGGGCCGCCCATGCTCTCGACCCTGCTGGTCGTGCTGCCGATCTTCGCGCTGATCTTCGCCGGCTGGCTGGCGCGGCGGATCGGCGTGCTCGCCACCGCGGCGACCACCGAGCTCAACCGGTTCGTGGTGTTCCTGGCCCTGCCGGCGCTGCTGTTCGACGTGACCGCGCACGCGCATTGGAGCGCGATCTGGAAACCCGGCTTCATCGGCGCCTTCGGGCTGAGCAGCCTCGCGGTGTTCGCCGTGACGGTGCTGATCCGGCGCGGGGAGGGGCGACCGCTCTCCGACGCCGCCGTGGACGGGCTCAACGCCGGCTATCCCAATACCGGCTTCATGGGCTTTCCGCTCGGGCTGGTCGCGTTCGGCCCGGAGGCGCTGGCCCCGACAACCGTGGCTGCGATCCTCACGGTCTGCGGGGTGTTCGCGGTGGCGATCGTGCTGATCGAGACCGGGCTGCGGCGGGAGACCGGCGATGGCGGCGCGGGCGGGTCCGGCGTCCCGGTCTGGCGCACGGTCGGCCGGTCGCTGATCCGCAACCCGCTCCTGGTGGCGCCGGCGCTGGGCGCCCTGGTACCGACCGCCGGCCTCACCCTGCCGGTGTCGGCCGAGACCTTCCTGAAGCTCCTCGGGGGCGCGGCCTCGCCCTGCGCCCTGGTGGCGCTCGGCTTGTTCCTGGCCCAGAAGCGCCGGCCCGGCGGCGCGCAGACCCGGGCGGCCGCCCTTCTGGTCGGCCTCAAGCTCGCCGGGCAGCCGCTGCTGGCCTACGGGCTCGGCCGCTTCCTGTTCGACCTGCCGCCGCTGCTGCTGCACGTCGCGGTGCTGATGGCGGCCCTCCCCACCGGCACCGGCCCGTTCATGCTGGCGGAATTCTACCGCCGGGAGGCCGACCTGACCGCCCGGGTGGTGCTGGTCTCGACGATCCTGTCGATCGTCACGGTGTCGGGCTATCTGGCAACGGTCTGAAACACCGCGACCACGCTCCCGCCGCAGAGGAATCGTAACGGTTGCCGCGTAGCCTCATGGCGCGGCCCGCCCGGTCCGGGCTAAGAGTGGCGGCGATGACGCGGGGCGGAACGGCGACGTGATGGTGCGTTCGGAAGTATCGGTTGCGGGCCGGGTCGGCCGCCTCGCCTGCGTCGCCGGCCTGGCGCTGAGCCTGTCGGCCTGCTTCCGTCCGTTGTACGGGCCGACCGCCTCCGGCGAGACCGTGCAGGCCCTGCTGGCCTCCGTGCAGGTCGACGACGTGGCGATGGCGCAAGGGCAGGAGCGGCTCGGGCATTACCTGCGCAGCGAACTGGTGTTCGAGCTCGACGGGTCGGGCCAGCCGTCGAGCAAGCGCTATCGGCTGAAGCTCTCGGGCTCCGAGATCGTGCAGACCCCGATCGTCTCCTCCACCACCGGCCGCGCCGAGGCCGGTACGCTGGTCGCCAACATCAAGTACAGCCTGGAGGACATGGCCGGCGCCAAGGTCTACTCCGAGGGCGTGGCCACCTCGACCGCGACCTACGACCGCTCGGTCCAGCGCTTCGCCAGCCAGCGGGCGGCGCGCGACGCCGAGATCCGCCTGGCCAGCGTGCTGGCGGACCAGATCAAGACCCGCCTCGCGGCCGTGCTGTCGACCAAGCCGTGAGCCGGCTTTGACGGCCGTCAAGGCGGGCGAGATCGAGGGGCTGATCCGGCGCGGGCCCGATCCGCGCATCCCGGTGATCCTGGTCTACGGGCCCGATACCGGCCTGGTCACAGAGCGCGCCCGCAAGCTCGCCGAGGATTTCGTCACCGACCCCGGCGATCCCTTCGCGCTGGTGCGGATCGACGGCGACACCCTCGCCTCCGACCCGGGCCGGCTGTGCGACGAGGCCGGCACGATGGGGCTGTTCGGCGGCCGCCGGTCGATCTGGGTCCGGCCCGGCAGCCGCAACTACGCGCCCGCCGTCGAGGCGGTGCTGGCCGCCGAGATCGCCGACGCGCGCGTCGTCGTGGAGGGCGGCGACCTCGCCAAGAACAACCCGATGCGCGTCCTCTGCGAGCGCTCGCCCCGGGCGCTGGCGATTCCCTGCTACGCCGACGACGAGCGCACGCTCGGCGACCTGATCGACCGCACCCTTCAGGAGCGCAGCCTGCGGATCGACCGGGCCGCCCGGGAAGTCCTGGTCCGCAGCCTGGGCGGCGACCGACGGGCGAGCCTGATGGAGATCGAGAAGCTGGCGCTCTACGCGGCCGGGGAGGGGACCGTGACCCTCGACCATGTCGAGGCCGTGACCAGCGACGTCGCCGCCAGCGTGCTCAACACCCTGATCGACGCCGCCTTCGACGGGCGCCGCGAGGCGGTGGAGCGCGACTACCGGCGCTTCCGGCACGAGGGGCTGGATCCCGGCGTGGTGCTGGGCTCGGCCCTGCGGCACGCCCTGACCCTGCTGGCGACTCGCCTCGACAATCCGGACAAGACCCCGGCCCTGATGGCGGCGGCCTGGCGGGGCCTGCATTTCAAGCGCAAGGCCAGCATCGAGGGCCAGCTTGCCACGTGGCCGGCCGGCACCCTCCGGCAGGCCGCCAAGGCCCTGCAGGAGGCCGTCCTGGCCTGCCGACGGGCCGAGCCGGAACTGGCCCACGCTCTCGCTTCGGCGGCGCTGCTGCGGGTGGCGGAGGCGGGGGCAAGGCGGCGGCGTTAGAGGTGATGCTGGCTCGATAGGACGCGCAGGCCTGCAATGGCGTGCGTTCCCCTCACGGGGGGATTTGAGTCTTCGCACGGTCGGGACTTGTCGCAGCGCGCGATCATCCACCTCGTCATCTCAGGGCCGCGCAGCGCAGCCCGGGATCCATAGCCGCCGAAAGATCAAGGTCCGGCGCCGTCGGCGGATCCGGATTCCGGGCTCGCCTGCGGCGCCCCGGAACGACAAGGCGATTCATCCTATGGCCGCGACACCTCCGATCGAAGGCGGGATCTCGGAGGTCGTTGAAGCGCTGGGAGACCGCGAAACGCGTCCTCAGCCCTCCTCCGGCTCCGACACCTTGAAGCGGTTGAGCAAACCTTCCAGCTCGTCCTGGGTCTCGTAGCGGATGCGAATCTCGCCGGATTCCGCGTCCTTGGGCTTGTACGTCACCTCGACGCCCAGGGCCCGGCGGATGCGCAACTCCAGGTCGCGCACCGGGGCAGGGCGCTCGGCGGAGAGCCGCGGACGGCCGGGGCGGGGGGTGTCGGGCTTCGCGGCCTCGGCGGCCTCCGACGCCGCCACCGCCTCGACCTCGCGCACCGACAGGCCTTCGGCCACGACCCGGCGGGCCACGCCCTCGGGATCGCGCACGGCCAGGAGCGCCCGGGCATGGCCGGCGGTGAGTTCCCCGGCGGTGACCCGGTCCTGCACGGCGGGCGGCAGGTTGAGCAGCCGCAGGGTGTTGGCGAGATGGCTGCGGCTCTTGCCGAGGATCTCGGCCAACTCCTTCTGGGTATAGGCGAAATCCTGCATCAGGCGCTCGTACCCCGAAGCCTCCTCGATCGGGTTGAGGTCGGCCCGCTGGACGTTCTCCAGGATGGCGAATTCCAGGGAGGCGCGGTCGTCGATCTCGACGATCACCACCGGCACCTCGTCGAGGCCGCCCTTCTGGGCCGCGCGCCAGCGCCGCTCGCCCGCCACGATCTCGAAAGCCCCCGGCACATCGCCGAGCGGCCGGACCACGATCGGCTGGATGATGCCGCGCTGGCTGATCGATGTCGCGAGCTCGGCGAGTTCCGCCTCGCCGAAGCTGCGGCGCGGGTTGCGCGGGTTCGGGCGCAGGAATTCCACCGGGACCTTGCGCTGCGGCTCGATCTTTCCGTCGAGCTTGGCCGCCTGTCCGGCGTCGCCGAAATCGCCGATCAGCGCCGCGAGCCCGCGCCCGAGACGGGGTCGTGCCCCCTCCTCCGCCATCCTTGTCACCCGTGTCACGCTCCGCACTCGATCCCCGGCTTCTGGGGATCACACAATCACGCCGCCGCCGGCACCCGGCCTTCACGCTGGATCACCTCGGAGGCGAGGCGCAGATACGCTTGGCTGCCGGCACATTTCAAATCGTAGAGCAAAGCCGGCTTGCCGTGGGACGGCGCCTCGGAGATGCGGACGTTCCGGGGGATCACGGTCTCGTAGACCTTGTCGCCCATGAAACCGCGCACATCCGCCACCACCTGGGCGGAGAGGTTGTTGCGCGGGTCGAACATCGTCAGCACGATGCCCTGGATGGTCAGCTTCGGGTTCAGGGCGCCCCGGACCTGCTCGACGGTGCGCAGCAGCTGGCTCAGGCCCTCCAGGGCGAAGAACTCGCATTGCAGCGGCACCAGCACCGCGTCGGCGGCGGCGAGTGCGTTGATGGTCAGCAGGTTGAGCGAGGGCGGGCAATCGATCAGCACGTAGCTGATCCGGTTCAGGCTCTGCGCCTGGGCGATGTCCTTGAGCACGGCGCGCAGCCGGTGCGCCCGGTCGGGCAGGGTCGCCAGCTCCATCTCGAGGCCGAGCAGATCCATGGTGGAGGGCGCGATCGACAGCCGCGGCACCGCCGTGGGGATCACCGCCTCGGCCAGCGTCGCCTCGCCGATCATGACGTCGTAGGTCGAGACGTGACGGCGTGCCCGGTCGATGCCCAGCCCCGTGGAGGCGTTGCCCTGCGGATCGAGATCGAGCACCAGCACGTCCTCGCCGATCGCCGCCAGCGCGGTGCCGAGGTTGATCGCGGTCGTGGTCTTGCCGACGCCGCCCTTCTGGTTGGCGAGCGCGAGGATGCGCAGGGGATGCCGCACGGACGGGCCTGGGGTGGAGCTACGGGCGGGATCACGGACAGGATCGCGGGAAGGATCCATGGACCGGTCGGCGGAGTCGCCGAGGATCGCTTCGGTCATCGATGGCTCGGGGCGGCGAGGGCAGTGACGCGCACGATCCGGGCTTCGGAATCAGTCCGGCTCGGCACGAGGTCGTTAACGACTCTCCACTGCGCGGCGGCCTGGGTCAATTCAGCTTGCACGTCGCGCCCTTTCGGAAACAGGCCGGTGGTGCCCGTTTTCAACAGCGGCTCGGTCCAGGCGAGGAGCTGCGTCATCGGCGCCAGAGCACGGGCGCAGACCACGTCAACGCCAGCGAAATCGCCGATCACCGCCTCAATCCGCGCGTTGCGCACCCGCGCCGGGGCACCGGTCAGCCGCGCCGTCTCGGTGAGGAAGGCGCATTTGCGTGCGTTGCTCTCCACCAGATCGACCTGGATGCCGCGTGACCGACCCGCGATGGCGAGGATCAAGCCCGGTATCCCGGCGCCGGAACCGAGGTCCAGCCAGGTCTGGGCCTCGGGGGCGAGGTCCAGGAGTTGCAGCGCGTCGTCGATGTGCCGGCTCCAGACCTCCGCCAGGGTGGCCGGGCCGACGAGGTTCTTGATCGGCTGCCAGCGCCGGAGCTGCGCGACGTAGAGATCGAGCAGCGCGGCTGTTTCACGTGAAACACCGGAGGCCGCCAGGATCCGGGTGCGGTCCGGGTCGCTCATGACGCGCGCCGGCCGGCGTCCGGCACGGCCCGTCTGGCATGGGCGGCCAGGAGGGTGAGGGCAGCCGGCGTGACGCCCTCGATCCGCGCCGCCTGGCCGAGGGTGCCCGGCCGAACGGTCTCAAGCTTGACCCGCATCTCGTTCGAAAGGCCGCTGATCCCGGCATAGTCGAGGCTCGGCGGCAGCCGCACGGCCTCGTCGCGCCGGAAGGCGGCGATGTCGGCGTTCTGCCGATCGAGATAGACCGCGTAGGTCGCGTCGGTCTTGAGCCGGTCCGCCACCCGCGGCGACGTCCCGGCCAGTTCCGGCCAGATCGCGGCGAGCTGCCCCCAGGCGATCTCGGGATAGGCCAGCAGCTGGAACGCGCTGCGGCGGATGCCGTCGCGGTTCAGCACGATCCCGTGGGTGGCGGCCTGGCTGGGGGTGAGGCTGACCGCGTCGAGGCGGGCCCGCGCCGCCTGGAGCTGCTGCTGGGAGGACGCGAAATGAGCCGCCCGACCCGGCCCGATGCAGCCCAGCGCGAGGCCGCGCGGGGTCAGGCGCTCGTCGGCATTGTCGACCCGCAGCGACAGGCGATACTCGGAGCGCGAGGTGAACATCCGGTACGGCTCGCTGACCCCGTGGGTGACGAGGTCGTCGATCATCACCCCGAGATAGGATTCGGCCCGATCGAAGGTCGCGGCGTCGAGGCCGCCGGCGCGCCGGGCCGCGTTGAGCCCAGCCACGAGCCCTTGGCCTGCCGCCTCCTCGTAGCCGGTGGTGCCGTTGATCTGGCCGGCCAGGAACAGGCCGGGCAGGCGCTTGACCTGCAGCCCGGCATCGAGCTCGCGCGGGTCGACGTAATCGTACTCGATGGCGTAGCCCGGCCGCAGGATGGCGGCGCGCTCGAGCCCGGGGATCAGCCGGATAAGGTCGTTCTGCACCGCTTCGGGCAGCGCCGTGGAGATGCCGTTCGGGTAGATCGTCGGATCGTCCAGCCCCTCCGGCTCGAGGAAGATCTGGTGCCCCTCCCGGTCGCCGAAGCGCACCACCTTGTCCTCGATCGACGGGCAGTAGCGCGGGCCGCGGCTGGCGATGCCGCCGGAATACATCGGCGAGCGGTGGAGGTTCGCCCGAATCAGGTCGTGGACCGCCTGGTTGGTCCGGGTGATGCCGCAGCGGATCTGCGGCGTGGTGATCCTGTCCGTGAGCGTCGAGAACGGCACCGGGTCGGCATCCGCGTCCTGCATCTCCAGACCGGACCAGTCGATGGTGCGTCCGTCGAGGCGGGGCGGGGTGCCGGTCTTCAGACGACCCAGTCGCAGGTCGAGCCGGTCGAGGGTCTGGGCCAGCCCGATCGCCGGCGCCTCCCCGACCCGGCCGGCCGGGATCTGGCGCTCGCCGATATGGATCAGCCCGCGCAGGAACGTGCCGGTGGTGAGTACCACGGCGGCGCAGGCGATCGTGCGGCCATCGGCCAGCACGAGACCGCGGAGGCGCCCCTCGGGATCGAGGACGAGATCCTCGCAGGCGCCCGCAACCACCGTGAGGCCGTCCGTTTCCGCGACGGCCGCCTGCATGGCGGCGGCGTAGAGCTTGCGGTCGGCCTGGGTGCGGGGCCCGCGCACGGCCGGGCCCTTGCGGCGGTTGAGCAGGCGGAACTGGATGCCGGCCGCATCCGCGACCCGGCCCATCAGGCCGTCGAGGGCGTCGACCTCCCGGACGAGATGGCCCTTGCCGAGCCCCCCGATGGCGGGATTGCACGACATCGCCCCGATCGTGGCGGGGTCGTGGGTGACCAGGGCCGTGCGGGCGCCGCAGCGGGCGGCGGCGGCAGCCGCCTCGACGCCGGCATGGCCGCCGCCGACGACCACGACGTCGAACCGGTCGGATGATGTGGTGCGCATGCGGGTGATTACGCGGGTGCGGCCGGGACGGTCAACGCATCCGGCCGCGGGACCCTTGGATCGAACCAGAGAATCGACGCGCTCGACGCCTGTGTCCCACGCATGGCGGGGCAGGGGGCCATGAACACGGCGCAGTATTCGAGGCCGTCCGGGCGAGCGCAGCACGAATTCTTGCCGGCAGAACTTCGGAAATTCCAAGCGGCGCGCAGACAGACAAGCTCTCGCGCACGCTTGCCAGTGCTTTCGCGTCGTGCCAGCCTGTACACGAGATGAAATCCTGAACGGACAACGGCGTCCGACAGGCCCCGGGACCGGGACTGTTTCGCAGCGTCGGCGGGCGGCGCGCGATGCGGAGGGATTGCGATGTCGTCGCTGACCATCGGCCTGGGTGCCGCCTGCTGCGCGGCCGGCGCCGCCGCCCACTTCCTCGATCACACCCACCGCAAGGAAGGCCTGTTCGGCCTGGCGGCCTTCGGGCTGCTGCTGACCGGGATGTTCCTCAGCCGGTCATAGGCGGGCGTGGCGGTCGAAATCGGGGGGTAGCTGTTCCCCGCCCCACCCCGCGGCGCGACCTCATCCGACGCGAGCCGAGCGCGGACGGGAGATGCCGACCGGGCTTCCCCTCACCCGGTCATGGCCGTGGCGGTGTAGCCGGCCTTGGTGAGGGCGTCGGCGATCACCAGGGCCTGGGCGTCGGTGCGGATCGCGACACGCCCGGATTCCCGGTCCACCTCGACCTCGGCCCCCGGGTCGATCCGGTTGACCGTGCGGGTCACCGCGGCGGCGCAGCCGTCGCAGGTCATGCCCTCCACCTGCATCAGCAGGTCGGCGCGCGTCTCGTCCATCCGGGCCTCCATCAACCGTGTCACCGGCATTCCTGTGACGGGCATGTCGGAGCGCGGCGCAGCCGGCGCAAGACGCCTCAGAATTGAGCGGGCATGCGGAACGCGTAGTCGACCTTCAGGCCGAACTGGAACTGGTCGGGATTGCCGAACGGCCGGCGCACCAGCGGGCTGTCGCCGGACGCGCCCAGGATGCGGGCGTAGCCGGCATAGGCCGTGTAGGCCCAGGTCTCGCTCTGGGTGTAGGTCACGGCGCCGAGCACCCCCGCCGAATAGAAGCCGCCGGGATTGTACGGGGTCACACGGCCGTTGAGCGCGGCCTCGGCCGGCGACACGCCAAAATACTTCCGGGCGTAGCTGGCATCGCCGACGTTGAGGCGCGGGCCGATCGAGAACAGGAACGCACCCGTCGGCATCAGGTAGTCGGCGGCCAAGGAGCCGACCGTGCCGTGATGCCCGTAGACGCCCTGGCGGATTTCCACACGGGTGCGGATGGACGGGGCGGGGTAGAACTCGGCGAACACGCCGGGCTCCAGGGCGATGCGCGCATCCCGGAATCCGAACAGGTGGCGCCGGTCGTCACCGTAATAGCGGCCGGGCACGATCCGGGCGGTCGGGCCGATCCGGAACACCGGATCGTCGTAGAACGAGACGCTGAAGCCGTCATCCGGGGTCGAGAAGCGGCGCGGCTCGCCGGCCTTGCGGATGTCGATCGAGGGATAGCCGACCGCGGTGTAGTCCGATGCGCCGGGATAGCGCGGGATTGCCTGGAGCGAGGCGCTGACCGTGACGATCCAGGTGCTCGGATCGACGGCGCCCGGGTCGAGCTGCGTGAAGACCGGCCCCCGGCGCGCGGGCGCCGCCTCAAGATCTGCCGCGCGGCTCGGGGCGGCGGCGAGGACCAGAACGAGGGCGCCGACGGACGAGCCGACACGACGGAGAGAACGGAGCATCGGAACGCACTTCGGAACGCTTGAAGACACTGTGGTCATAGCCGCGCTTTATGCCGCCTTTTCTTTCCATCCACATGAGCGACCCGCGCAATCGTCTTCCGAGCACTCGCAAACTGCCTGTCCGTGACGATTCCGCAACGTTCCGGCTGGCTCCGGCACCACACCGGGCGGAAATCGCGTCCGCTCGCCTTGCCGCCGGGGCCGCGCGGCGACAAAGATCTCCGAATCGGTCTTCGCCCGCCGAATCAATCCCGGGACTTCTCCCGGCGGCCGGTGCGTGACCCGGGTAGGTGTTTTTGAAGATGGTCCCGGTCCTCGGCCGGTACGCGGGGCTGTTGGCGGCCGGGCTCCTGGCGCTGGTCGTGCTCGGGCCGCTGGCGGTGTTCGCGCCGCTCATGAGCGCCCTGGCGCTCGGTGCGCTCGCCGCCGTGGCGGCCGGCCTCGCCCAGGCGCGTACCACCGCCCTGAAGGCGCGCTGCGAGAAGCTGTCCGGCGAGGTCGATCTGCTGTCCCGGCGGCTGCTGAAGGCCGAGACCGCCGTCGTGCCGCCGCGGCCGGAGGCCGGCGATCCCGCACTGCGGGCCGAGGTCCAGGAGCTGACCGTGGAGCTGGGGCTGCTCAGCGGCATCGTCCGCGACCTGACCACGGTGGTCAGCACCCAGGATACCGAGATCGCCAGCCTCAAGGCTGTCTCTTATACAAATCAGACCCTCCCCACGATATCCAGTCTGAAGATCTCGCTGGTCGCCGTAACATTAAAAAAAAAAGATCACGTCGCCCACGATGCGGGCCGACTTGACGTATTTCCGCTCCGGCAGGTGCCCGGATTCGAAGGCGGAATAGAGGATGCGCCGGTGTACCGGCTT
>NZ_VRVA01000092.1:0-21943 GCF_008039945.1 Methylobacterium sp. WL64 | reverse complement strand
CCGCCGAGGGCGAGGCCGACATCCGCACCGTCGTCGATACCGCGCGCCTCGCAGGCCGCAGTCCCTTCGGCACCATTCTCAAGACCATCGGCGCCTGAAACCAGCCATCAATGGCGTGGGTAATTACGAACTACGCGACTAAGTTCGACCTGGGATCGGTAGCCTACCTAGAAAGCGACCTAGTGCACAGACGCCAACGAACGCACCACGTGCTTTTCCGCCAACTAACTGCCATCGCTTGAAAAATCTTACTGCCTTGTGTGCGTTTTGCCGGCGTCAAAGCACTAGTCGAGCAAGGCAGTGTCTATCGGCAGGCGGTAGTGGGCCAGCCCAAGCCGCAGGTCGGATAGGGACTCCAGCGGCGCCATGCCGTGGGCCAATGTGAAGGCAGGGATCGGCGAGGGGCCGCCGACGGGAATGCGCAGAATCATCCCCGTCGGGCGGACTCAGGCCGCGTCTGGCATGCGAGCGAGGAGCTTGTCGAGGGTGATGGGGTAGTCTCGCACCCGGATTCCAGTGGCGTTGTAGATCGCATTCGCCACCGCCGCGCCGACGCCGCAGATGCCAAGTTCGCCGACGCCCTTGGCCTTCATCGGCGACGATTGCGGATCGACCTCGTCGAGGAAGACCACCTCTTGGTGCGGGATGTCGGCATGGACCGGTACTTCGTAGCCGGCGAGATCGTGGTTTGCGAAGAAGCCGCGCTTGGTGTCGACGGCAAGCTCCTCCATCAGCGCCGCGCCGACGCCCATGGTCATCCCGCCGATGACCTGGTTGCGGGCCGATTTCGGATTGAGGATGCGTCCGGCCGCGCACACCGCCAGCATGCGGCGGACCCGCACCTCCGCCGTGTCCACGTCCACGCCCACCTCGACGAAGTGCCCGGCGAAAGTCGATTGCTGCTGCTTCTTGGAGAGGTCGCCGTACTCGATGGCGTCCTCGGCCACGAGTTCGCTGGCGCTCGCGGCCTCGCCGAATGGCACTGAGAGGTTGCCGGACCGGACCTCGCCGTTCGCGAACACCGCATCGGCCGAGTTGATGCCCAACTTTTGCGCGACAGCCTCGCGAAGCTTCACACAGGCGGCGTAGACGCCAGCCGTAGAGTTGTTGGCGCCGAACTGCCCACCGGAGCCTGCCGAAACCGGAAAGTTGGAATCACCGAGCCGGACCACCACTCTATCGAGGGGCACCCCCATCATCTCTGCCGCGGTCTGCGCGATGATGGTGTAGCTGCCGGTGCCGATGTCGGTCATGTCGGTCTCGACCGTCACGACGCCGTCCTTGCCCAGTCGGACACGGGCGCCCGACTTCATCAGCAGGTTGTTACGGAAGCCCGCCGCCATGCCGACGCCCACCAGCCAGTGGCCGTTCCGAACCTGACCAGGGGTTGGATTGCGCTTGGCCCAGCCGAACTTCTCGGCTCCAAGCTTGAGGCAGCCGATTAGGTCGCGGTGTGAGAACGGGCGCTCCGGCTTGCCGGGGTCAACCTGAGTGTCGTTGCGGACCCGGAACTCGACCGGATCAAGCCCGAGTTTCTCCGCCATCTCATCCATGGCCATCTCCAGGGCCATCAGGCCAGGCGCCTCGCCCGGGGCACGCATGGAGTTGCCCTCGGGCAGGTCGAGGTGCGCGAGCCTCATCGCGGTGAGGCGGTTGTTACCCGCGTAGAGCAGCTTGGTCTGGTCGACGGCCGTCTCCGGCTTGCCGTCCTGCAGGTTGCCCGAGGTGCTCTCGTGGGCGATGGCCGTGATGTGGCCGTCCTTCGTCGCGCCGATGCGGATATGCTGGATGGTGGCTGGCCGGTGGGTGGTGTTGTTGATGACCAGCGGCCGGGTGAGCGCGAGCTTCACCGGACGCTTGGCCGCCTTCGCCCCGAGGGCGGCGAGCACCGCGTCGGAGCGTACGAACAGCTTACCCCCGAAACCACCGCCGATGTAGGGGCTGTCGATCCGGACGTTTTCCTTGGGGATGCCGAGGATCTTGGCGATGCTCTCATGGGTCCAGGCGATCATCTGGTTCGAGGTCCAGAGGGTCAGCTGGCCGCCCTGCCAGGCCGCGATGGTCGCGTGCGGCTCCATCATGGCGTGGCTTTCATCGGGCGTGGTGTAGGTCTGGTCGAGCTTGACCGCCGCCTGGGCGAAGGCGCCCTCGAAGTCGCCGTGCCTGTCTTCGGCACCGCCACCGCTTCCCTCGCCGCTGTCGCCGGGAACCGGCTTGGCGCCCTTTGCCTCCGCCGCCAGGTCGAACTTACCGGCCTCCGGCGCGTAGTCTACCTTCACCAGGAAGGCGGCGGCCCGGGCCTGCTCGAAGGTCTCGGCCACGACGACGGCGATGGCCTGGTGGTAATGCTGGATCGCATCGCCGCCAAAGAGGTTGGCGACGTTCATCTTGCCCAGGCCGAGCTTGGGCGTCTCAAGGGTGGTGACGATGGCGAGCACGCCAGGGGCCCGCTTGGCGGCCGAAGTGTCGATGCGGCGCACGCGTCCTTTGGCGATGCCGGCCCCGAGCACGTAGCCGTAGGCCTGGTTCGCCACGACATCGTGGCGCTCGTAGGCGTAGGGGGCGGTGCCGGTCGTCTTGAACTTGCCGTCGATCCGGTCGGTGGCCTTCCCCACGACCTTGAGCTGGTCGATGGGGTTCTGGCCGGCGGGGGTGTCGAACTTCATGGCTCAGGCCCTCGCTTGGTTGAGCGCCGCCGTGAGCGTGCGCTCGGCGAGCTTCAGCTTGTAGGCGTTTTCGTGGGTCGGCTTGGCGCCGGCGAAGACGTGGTCGGTCACCGCCTTGGCGCCCTTCGGCAAATCGGCCTCGGCCGCCTCGACCCGCCACGGCTTGTGCGCCACCCCGCCAAAGGCGACGTGGCCGGACCCGTCCTTGCCGAGGATGGCAGCGACGGAGACCAGGGCGTAGGCATAGGAGGCGCGGTCGCGAACCTTGCGGTAGATGTGCGTGCCCGCCACCGGCTTAGGCAGCGTCACCGCGGTGATGAGTTCGCCCGGCTTGAGGTTCGTGTCGACGTCCGGGCGGTCGCCCGGCAGGCGGTGGAACTCGGCAATCGGGATCGTCCGGGTACCGCCCTTAGCGTCCACGGTCTCGACCTTTGCGTCGAGCACGCGCATGGCCACCGCCATGTCACCCGGATGGGTGGCGATGCATGCGTCGCTGCCGCCGATGATGGCAAGCTGCCGGGAGACCCCGTCGAGGGCCGAGCAACCGGAGCCGGGCTGACGTTTGTTACAGGCCTGGGCGGTATCGTAGAAGTACGGGCAGCGGGTCCGCTGAAGCAGGTTGCCGGCGGTGGTCGCCTTGTTGCGCAGCTGCCCCGAGGCGCCGGCGAGCAGGGCCCGCGAGAGCACGCCGTAATCCTTCCGGACACGCGCGTCGGCGGCGAGGTCCGTGTTCCGGACCAACGCGCCGATGCGCAGGCCGCCCTCGGAGGTCGCCTCGACCTTGTCAAGGTCGAGCCCGTTTACGTCGACGAGGTGCGTCGGCGTCTCGATCTGCAGCTTCATCAGGTCGAGCAGGTTGGTGCCCCCGGCGATGAACTTGGCGTTCGGGTTGGAAGCGACGGCGGCGGCGGCTTCCGCAGGCGAGCTCGGGCGCTCGTAGGTGAAAGACTTCATGCGGGCCTCCCGGCAACTTCGGTCATCGCCTCGACGATGTTGGAATAGGCGCCGCAACGGCAGATGTTGCCGCTCATGCGCTCGCGGATCTCGGCGTCCGTGACCTGCATCGGCGCGTTGAGATCGGCGGTAACGTGGCTCGGGATGCCGGCCTTGATCTCGGCAAGAACGGCGACGCCTGAGCAGATCTGGCCCGGGGTGCAGTACCCGCACTGGTAGCCATCGTGCTTCACGAAGGCGGCCTGCATCGCGTGGAGGTTCTCCGGCTGACCGAGGCCCTCGATGGTCGTGATCTCCGAGCCCTGGTGCATGACCGCGAGGGTCAGGCAGGAATTGATGCGTCGGCCGTCAACGATCATCGTGCAGGCACCGCACTGACCGTGGTCGCAGCCCTTCTTCGAACCGGTCAGGTGCAGGTTCTCACGGGCGGCGTCGAGCAGGCTGGTGCGGGTATCGAGTTCAAGCTCGCGCTTATGGCCATTCACCGTCAGCGACACCTTCGCCATCACGGGCTTGTCACTGCCGGCGCGGGCCGTGTCGGCGCGTGCGCCGTTCGGTGCGGCGGCCAGGGCCGCCGCGGCGGATGCTCCGACCATCAGGTTTCTCCGATTCAAAGCGATGTCTCCAGGACGACCCATCTCAGCCTCTGAGCTTGCGGGGGATGACCGACCAGGGGCCGTGCATCGATAAGATGATGTCCGGGGCAACTCGAACACCTTGGATAGGCTCCAAGGTACGGCGCTTGGCCGCAACGATTGAGGCCTCATTTCCACATCGGCCTATGACCCGGACTCATGGATCTTCGCGACGGCGTGATACACGGCTCAGAAATGAGGGGCCGCCCTGCTGAGGATCCCGCTGGAATACCCCGAAATAAAAGTCGCGGTCGTGACGTTTGATGCCAGGACCAACAGCGTAGTCGAAAGGTTCGATGCCAGCGTTCGAGCCGGTAAATTTGTCGAACCGCGGTCCTATCAAACTGCCTAGCGGCTTAAACCGGTAAGGTGGCGCGAGTCCGGGGAGAACACATGCAAGAAATCCCGTTGGGCGCAAACGGCAGCTTCGCCGTCTCGCGTCCGTCGAACAGCAGCCGCCGCCAGCCTCAGCTCATCCCGTCGGGGTTGTAGATCCAATCGAACAGTTGGGCGTCGACGCCGTCCACGGTGACGAGGCGGGCGTCGGGCGCCCGCGTACCGGCCGGGACGGCTTTTCCGACCAGTGGCAGCGTACCTGGGCCGTGGTCCTCGCTCGAAGGCTGCCGCGCGTCTTGACCGAGATAGCGCTCCAGGTCCTGGCCTACATTCTGACGCGGGTTCTCAACATCCTGGGGAGCCGGAAGCTCCTAGCGGCGATCCCCACCTGAGCGAGGGCTTGGATCGTCCGCCGAATAGGCCGGGAAGCTGTTCAGGAGGCGCCTTCAAACAAAAACTGGCCGTCTCCCGACCGCAAGAACCCGTTCGACGCGATCAATACCCCTCCTCGCGAGACCGGGACGTCACCCAACCGCAAAAGCCCTCACCTCCGAGTTTTAACACGGCCTGGACCCAGAGCTGGACGCTTCTGCCAAAGAATTTCTGACTCGCTCCATTAGGGGGCGTCATCGACGGCGATGGCAGAAGGCGCATCGGGCTGGGTGTCACGGGTCACGGACGCAGCACTGGAATTCGAAGGGAGAAGGTTGACCCTCGACAGATTCGTGATCGCGGCATCTCGAGCAGACTCGCAACCCCGGCGGGAGGCCTTCGTTGGATCCGATGGCTCAGCATCATCCGCTCCGGTTCGATCCTTCCTTCGAGACCATTCCAGAGGATGAGGACGAGACCCAGCGGGGCCTAACCGAGGCCATGCTGGGCATCCAACGAAAGACCCACGCCGACACCGGTTATGCCCATCGCGCCGTCCATGCCAAAGCGCATGGCTATCTCCGGGCAAGGTTCGAGGTGCTGCCCGGCCTACACCCGGCGCTGGCGCAGAGCTTGTTCGCCTCGCCCGCGACCTACGACGCAATCCTCCGGTTCAGCACCACCCCGGGCGACGTCCTCCATGACGGCGTCTCCACCCCGCGCGGTGCTGCTTTGAAGGTCTTGGGCGTGCCGGGGCCGCGCCTGCCCGGCAGCGAGGGCGAGACCACCCAGAACTACGTGTTGGGCAATTCGCCGTCGTTCCAAATCGGCACCGCCAAAGGCTTCCTTCGACAGCTCCGGCCGCTGGCCGCCAGCACGGGCCAGGCGGAACCGGTCAAGAAGGTCATCTCGGCCGTGACGCGCACCGCCGAGGCAGCCCTTGAAATGGTCGGGGGCAAGTCGGCGACGCTGACCACCCTAGCCGGTCAGGCGAAGACTCAGCTCCTCGGCGACAGCTTCTTCTCCCAGGCCGCCCTTCTGCATGGCGACTACTTCGCCAAGGTGGCCTTGTCCCCGGTGTCGTCCGAGCTCGTGGCCCTGTCTGAGAGCCCTATTGACACGTCCGGCCATCCTGATGCGATCCGTGAGTCCGTACGCGACCACTTCCAATCCTGTCCGGGCGAATGGGAACTTCGGGTCCAACTGGCGACGGACATCGACACGATGCCGGTGGAGGACGCGGCCGCGATGTGGTCCGAGGACGAGAGCCCCTACCGGCCCGTCGCCCGTATCACGGCTGCCCCCCAGGACACTTGGTCGGACGACATGCGCGAATGGGTCGAGGACAACATGGCTTTCAACCCGTGGACGGGCCTGGCTGCGCATCGACCGCTCGGCTCGATCATGCGCGCCCGCCGCCCGGCCTACTTCGCCGCCCGCGTATACCGCTCGCGAGGCAACGGGATCGAAATCAGCGAACCAAAGGCGATGCCCCGCGATTGAATTGACCATCGGGCATTTTGGAGACTTGCATGCGCATTGCCGCCATCGTCATGACGCTGTCCCTCACCGCCATGCCCGCTTCGGCACAAGCGCCGATGGACGAGGGAGTCGCCATCGGACCGTGGAAGGTGGAAGCGGTCTCGAAGGGGCAAAAGTTCGAGCGGTGCACGATGACCCGCACCACGGACGACGGGGTCGACGTTCAGTTCACCCGGGACGCGGTGGGGCTCGACCTGAGCATGAGCTCGCCAAAATGGAAGCTCGGTCGCGGCAAAAGCTACCCGGTCGAGTTAGCCGCTGGGTCGTCTGTATTGCAGGCGGACGTTGCAGCCTCGAGTAACGTCGTGTCCCTGCCGGTCAAGGACGAGCGGTTCCTGAAGTCACTGAAGCTCGCCGACGGCTTGGAAGTAAAAGGCGAGGGGGCGACCATCAAGGTGGCGCTGGACAAGAGTGCCGCCGGCCTGGACCGGCTGGAGGCTTGCTACGCTAAGAACGGCTCGGCGACTGAGACCAACCCCTTCGTCGCCCCGAAGATCAAGCCGTGATCGGGCTCCAAATTCGCCGGCTTCGAGACCGTACCTCTCGCGATCAGCGATAGTTGTGTGCAAGGCTACCGGGGAACCTAGCGGAGCCCCCTTCCACGCACTCATAACATCCCGCTACGGCAAGCCGGGTTCCAAGCAATCTGTGGAACGGGCGCATTCATCGCCACGCACGCGAAGCGGTGGTAAGCCCGGCTGTCGTCAGGATCATATCGATGGTGCTGCGTGCTCGCCCTCGCGCTGACGGTCATCGAGCTTGCGCAGTTCGGTGGCGATGTCCTGAAGGCTGGCGTCACCCTTACACAGGACACGGTCGGCCTCCGCCAGCTGTCGCCGCTCGGCGGTGGTGACGTCGCGCGCGCTCAGGACGACGACTGGGATCTCGGCGCAGCCTGGCAAGCCCCGGAGGCAATGGAGGAACGAGAAACCGTCCATCACTGGCATTGTTAAGTCGAGGAGCACCAAGCGCGGCGGCGCCTCACGGACCTTGTCCAACGCCTCGGCCCCGTCTCCGGCTTCGCGCACCGACCAGCCATTGCGTTCGAGGACGGTGCGCAGCCGCTCACGCATATCGGCGGCGTCGTCGACGACGAGCACGTCCCCAGCCCCCGCCCCGAGTCGGTCGAGCACGACCTTCAGCCTCGCCCAGTCCACTGGCTTGGGCACCGCGTCCGCTGCCCCAAGCGACGCGCTGAGCGCCGCGTCGGCGACAAAGCTCACCATCACAACCGGGATGTCCCGGGTGGCCTTGTCGCCTTTCAGGGTGGCGAGCACCGTCCAGCCGTCGACCTCGGGCATCATCACGTCGAGCAGGATCACCCGCGGTAAGAGGGTACGCGCTAGATCCAGGCCGGTGCGGCCATCCCCGGCCGTGCGCACCGAGAACCCCTGCCGGGTTAGGAACCGGCCCATAAGGTCCCGCTGACTCGCCTCGTCGTCAATAACCAGCACCAAGCCGCGCGCACCGAGGCCTACAGCCCCATCGGACGCCGGCCCCTCAACCGGGTCTACGCCATCGGACTCCGGCAACACCGCGGGCACGATCAGGGTGAAGCGCGTGCCGTGTCCGATCTCGCTCGCAACCGCGACCTCGCCTCCGAGCAATTGCGCGAACGCCTTCGTCAGAGCCAAGCCGAGTCCTGTCCCGCCATACTTGCGGGTCGTGCTGCCGTCGGCCTGAACGAACCGCTGGAACAGCCGCTCGATTTGCTCCGGGCTCATACCGATGCCTGTGTCCTGCACCGCCAGGAAGAGGCGGTCGCCGCCCGCGTCGGCCTCACGGCGCGCGTTCAGCGTAATGGTCCCGGCTTCGGTGAACTTCGCGGCGTTCGAAAGCAGGTTGAACAGGCACTGGCGCAGCTTGGTCGCGTCCGACCGGGCGGCGCCGAGATTCGCACCGAGGTCGAGGACGAGGCGGTTGCCCTTTTTAGCCACCAGAGCCCCGACGGTGCCGGCGGCGTCGCGCACGAACGCCTCGACGTCGATGTCCTCAGCGTAGGTGTCCATCTTCTCGGCCTCGACCTTCGACAGGTCGAGCACGTCGTTGATCAGCCCGAGCAAGTGCTTGGCGTTCGACTTTATCTTGCCAAGATCCTTGAGCAACCCGTCCTGACCGAGCTCCTCGGCTTCCTCTTCCAGCATCTCGGAGTAGCCGATCACGGCCGAGAGCGGTGTTCGCAGCTCGTGGCTCATGTTGGCGAGGAAGCTACTCTTGGCCCGGTTGGCATATTCGGCTGCCTCGCGGGCTGCCTCGGCGTCGCGCCGGGCATCTTCGAGGGCAGCCTGGCTCGTGCGCAGGCCTGCATTAGCGGCGTCGATGCGCCCGAGCACCTCCTCGCGCTCGACCATCGAGCGGCGCAAGGCGTCGCATACCCAGGCCATGGCGAGCCCAACGACGAGATACTGCACGAGGGCTGTGACCTGCCCGGAGCTCAGGGAGGCCGTGCCATCGGACCGTAGGAAAAGCCACGCGGCCGCCAACAGCGAGATCATTACAGCGAGGATGCCCGGACCGCGGCCGAGCGCGAGCGCGGTGAGGAACACGACCGGTAGGTACAGAAGGAACGGGGCGACATCGAGCGGGGTGAGAAAGCGTAGTAGCGTGGCCGCTGCGACTGCCGCCGCGGGCAGCACGTAGCGTGCAACCGGGCCGAAGCCGTGACCCGTCAGGGTCTCCATGAACCTGCGCAAGTCGCTGTCTCCTCCATACGCGGTCGGCCCGCCCTCACACGGCTTCGATGACCTCGTCGGTACGCACCATGAACCCCGCGAGCGGAGCGGGTCCGAAACTGGTCGTGATCGAGCAGTCCGTCGCGTCGCGACCATAGGCCATGACGATGCGGCCGATCCGAGGCCGATTGTGCCGGGCGTCGAACGTATACCAGCGCGGCCCCGTCGGCCCGTCGAGGTAGACTTCGAACCATGCGTGAAAGTCCATCGGCGCCGGGTCCTTCGGGACGCCGATGTCACCGAGGTAGCCGGTGGCGTAGCGCGCCGGGATATTCATGCACCGGCACAGCGTCACCGAGAGATGAGCGAAGTCGCGGCAGACGCCGACCTGCTGGCCATGGCCGTCGAAGGCGCTGCGGGTGGCATCGGCCTGCATGTAATCGAAGCGCAGCCGGCTGTGCGCGTAGTCGACGATGGCCTGGATGCGCGCCCAGCCCTCCGGCGTCGAGCCGAACAGGTTCCATGCGGTCTGAGAGAGCTTGTCGGTGTCGCAATAGCGCGAGCCGAGCAGGAATTGCAGCGCCTCGTCCGGAAGGTCCTGAACCGGGATTTGCCGGGCCGCGGGGGCGTGGTCGTCGGGCCGGCCGTGATCCTCGATCTCGAAATCCGACGACATGGTGATCCGCCCACCCGGGACGAGGATGCGCGTGGCGACGTTGCCGAACGGATCGCGGAACTGCCTGTTCGGAACCGGCGGGTCGAACGTGATGAGCTCGCACGAACGCAAGTCGTGCTGTCTCTCCGGTCGGATGTTGAGCAGGAGCGTCATCGGCGTCGGGCCGAACGTATCGAGGGCGATGGTGTAGCCACAACGGATGCGCATGGACGACCCTCCATTCCGGGGACACCGATCCAGGCAAGATATCCGCCAGGCGGCAGGCCCTGGAAAGGGTGCGAGGCAGGTCGTTCCAGGGTGACGCCGCGTCCTGTGGGGGGCGGTGGGACGAAAGGGAGCCGGCGACGTTATGGGAAGACCGCCCGGTATTTGGCGGGGAGGAAGCCAGCGTATGCCGACCGACGTGACGGAAGTCTCGAAGCCGCCCGCCCAAGTACCGCCGCCGCTCGTACCGGGTTTGCGTGGCCTGCTTACCCTCGCGGTCGGCGTCGTCCTCATCGCCGCCCTGTACTTCGGTCGCGAGGTGTTCATCCCTCTCGTGCTCGCGGTCCTCCTCAGCTTCGTCCTGGCCCCGGTGGTCAACCTCTTGCGACGGATCAAGCTCGGGCGCGTGCCTTCAGTCATCGCCGCCGTCCTGTTAGCACTTGCGGTCATCGGCGGCATCGGCGCGGTCATTGGCACCCAGGTCGCGGGGCTTGCCGGCAACCTGCCGCAGTACCAGGCCACCGTGCAGAAGAAGTTCGCCGGGCTGCAGCAGGGCTGGCTCGGCGAAGCGAACAAGGTCATCCAGAAGTTCAGCCACGAGGTCCACGACGCCACCCAGAAGGCGGATGCCGCGGGGACGTCGGCGGCCACCGGTCCTTCCGGCGACACACCGAAGGCCCAGTTGGTCCGCATCCAGGACCCGGAGATCTCGCCACTGGCACTCGCCGAGAAGCTGCTCGGCCCGGTGTTCGAGCCTCTGACCACCGTCGGCATCGTGCTGGTCGTGGTGGTGTTCCTGCTCCTGCAGCGCGAGGACCTGCGCAACCGCATGATCCGCCTGTTCGGGTCGAGCGACCTGCACCGCACCACCGTGGCCATGGATGACGCGGCGGGCCGGCTCGGGACCTACTTCCTGGCCCAGCTCGGCATGAACGCCGCCTTCGGCGTCATCGTCGGCGTCGGCCTCTGGATCATCGGCGTGCCTAACCCGCTTCTCTGGGGCGTGTTCTCGGCGTTGATGCGCTTCGTCCCCTACATCGGCGCCTTCATCTCCGGCATCCTCCCGGTGGCCCTGGCTGCCGCGGTCGATCCGGGATGGTCGATGGTCATCGCCACGGCGGCGCTGTTCCTGATCGCTGAGCCGATCTTTGGGCAGGTGATCGAGCCGCTGCTCTATGGACACTCGACTGGACTTTCGCCCTTCGCGGTGATCGTCTCGACCCTGTTCTGGGGCTTCCTGTGGGGGCCCATCGGCTTGATCCTGGCCACCCCCTTCACGGTCTGCCTGGTCGTGCTCGGCCGTCACGTCGACAGCCTGGAGTTCTTCGACGTGCTTCTCGGCGACCGGCCGCCACTGACACCAGTGGAAAACTTCTACCAGCGCATGCTGGCGGGAGATCCGGACGAGGTTCGCGAGGTGGCCGAGGGCATGCTGAAGGACCGCTCGCTGTCGTCGTACTACGACGAGGTGGCGCTGAAGGGCCTGCAGCTCGCCGCCAACGATTTTGCCAGGGGTGTCGTCACCCCTGCCCAACTGGAAAACATCCGCTCTTCGGCGCGGTCCTTGGTCGAGGACTTCGAGGGCCACGACGACGTCGAGCCGACCGTCGATGCCAAGGCGGTCAACCCGTCCGATACCCCAACCCTCGCCGAGCGCGCGCACACCAAGACCGAGGCGGTTCCGGGTCAGGCCCCATCGCGGGACGACCTCCCGGAGGCGTGGCGCGGCGAAGCGCCGGTGCTGTGTCTGGCCGGACGTGGCCCGCTCGACGAGGCGTCCTCGGCGATGTTGGCCCAGCTGCTGCGCAAGCACGGCCTTGGGGCGCGAGTGACGCCGTACCAGTCCGCCTCGCGCGACGGTATCCGCGATCTCGACCTCTCCGGCGTGGCGATGGTTTGCATCTCCTACCTCGACATCACCGGGAACCCGTCGCACCTGCGCTACCTCTTGGAGCGGCTGAAGCGGCGCGCACCGGGTATCCCCGTGCTGGTCGGACTATGGCCGACGGGCGAGAAGGTGCTGACTGACGCCACGCTCGGTCGGGAGGTCGGCGCGGATGCCTACGTGTCGTCGTTGCGCGACGCCGTGGATGCTTGCCTAAAGGTCGCCGCGGGTTCGTCGCCGGAGAAAGGGTCGCCCACTTTGGTGCGTGCGGCTTGACAGTATGACGCCACACGCCGCCGGATACGGCGTTCAGCGTCGCGGCGGACGAATGCCGAGCAGGCGGATCAGGACGAACGCCGCGATGGCCGAGACAAAGGAGATCGCCGCGACCGCGAGGAACCCCCGTGGGTCGTCGCCGAACGGCAATCCTTTGACGTTCATCCCGAACAGCCCGGTAATGAAGGTCGGGGGCAGGAACAGCGCCGAGAGGATGGACAGGACGTAGAGCTGCCGGTTGGTCTCCTCGGCGATGCGCTCGGACACCTCTTCCTGCAGCAGCCGCGCCCGCTCGGCCTGGAGGGCCATGTCTCGGTCGAGCGCGTCCAGGCGTTGTGCCAGCCGGGCCGCCGCCGTAACAGCCGGCGGGTGAACCTGGTCGGTCGCCCCGTCGGTTTCCAATCGGTGGAACACTGCGGCGAGCCCAAGGAGTTGGCGGTGCAGCCGCACCGCGTTACGCCGGACCGGACCGAGGCGGCGGCGGTCGTCGCGCGGCCTTCCGTCGAGGATGTGATCCTCGATACTGTCGAGCGCGTCCGAGAGCCTCTGGCCCGTCGCGGCCATCGCCGACACGACCTGGCCGACCAGCATCTCAAGCAGGAGTACCGGCGACGCCACGGCATCACCGCGCTCGACCGCCGCCCGCGTCGCGTCCGGACTTTCGGATGGCCCTCGGCGACCGCTGACAAGGCTGCGTGGTCCCATCACGAAATGCAGCCTCCCCGCGGGAGCGGGTTTCGCGCCGGGGCGGGCGAGGTCGGCGACGACGCCGCCCACGTGGTTGCCCGCGACCGTGACACGCTGGTGCTCGTCGGGGGCGAACACCGACTCGGCAAGATGGGTGGGACCAAGCTTCCCATCGCCGGCCGACATGGCGAGATCGACATGGTCCAAGTCGTAGTGCAGCCAAACGAATTCGGACCCGAAGCTACCGAGTTCGTCGAACGCTTCGGCGCCGGGCGACAGCCGGCCGCGTCCATCGGCATCGAAGGCGATGGCCCAGAGGAGACCGACCTCTGGGCCGCGACCTGCGGGGGCGGCAGTGTTCTGCATTGGGGCGGTCATCGGAGAGCGGTCTGGACGGCAAACTTAATCGGTAGAGGCGGAGCGTCCCCGTGGGGCCAACGTGACGGGGGGTAGTCCGACGATGTCGTAGGTCGCGGAGGCGATGCCGATGCCAGCCTCGTCAAGCCCGGCCAGGATCTCGCGGCTCATCGCATCCTTCGCCCCACGGACCTGGTGGGTGCCGAGGACGAAACGCACGGTCAGCTCCAGCCAATTGTCCGTGATGCGGAAGTACACCCGAGGCTCCAAGTCTATGGGCTCGACCCCGAAGCGGTCCTGTAGGCGTGCCTTGGCTTCCTCCGCCATAGCGGTGGTGTCGAGTGCGTGACGGTGCGCGGCGGTAAGCATGATCGCCTCGACTTTCAGGCGGTCGGCCTGATAGGTGATGGGAATGGCCATCTCCTCCCAAATAAACGGGAAGTCGCGAGTGTAGTTGAACACCGGCTCCGAGAAGATCTGCGCGTTGCTCACGGTGACGATGCGGCCGGTGAACTGGCGGCTGCGCACCCACATCGCCGGCGACGCACCCTGGACGGACGGCGGCTGTCCCATTTCCATGATTGTGGTTTGGATGAAACCGAGCCGCAGCACGTCGCCGCGCACGCCACCCATGGTGATGCGGTCGCCCACCGTGAACGTCGAGCCGCGCAGGATCACAAAGTAGCCCGCGAGTGAGGTAACCACCTGCTGCAGGGCGAAGGCGAGGCCGGCGGAGAACAGGCCAAAGGCGGTCGCAAGCCGGGCGGGGTCGTTGAACCAGATTGACAATAGACCGAGGACGAGCAGCACGGCGGCGAGTAGACTGATGCCCTGCCGCACCCAGAACTTGGTTTGTAACGTTGAGTGGTCGGCCCGCGTCAGCACCACGCCCACGAGCGCACGTAACCCCATCCCGCCACCGACAATGACGGCAACGAACACCAACGAGAGGACGAGCTTGCGCCCGTTCTCAGCGTTCACGCCAACCCAGTCGATGCCGAGGAAATGCAAGCGCGGTCCCTAGCGAACTCTGGTCACGGCCGGTGGCAGCCGGTCAGTTGGGCTTCGGCGCGGTCGTCGGCGCCGCGGGCGGGGACAGATCGGGGTGCCCAGTCATGGGCGGGGGTTGGTCCGAAAGCTGCTGACGCGCCTCCGCGAGCTTGGCCTGGGCCGCCGCGAGTTCCTGGCGCGTCGCGCCGAGACGGTCTTCGAGAGCGGCCATATCCTTGTTGCGGGCAGCCAGCGTCTCCGTCAGGCTCGCGAGCTGCGCCTGTGCATCGGCCTGGCGCTTCTGCAACGCCTCCACCGCGGACGTGGCGTCCGCACGGTCGGACGTCAGCTTCTGAATCGCCTGCTCGGCCTGGCTCCGCTCTGAGATAACCCGGTCCCGTTCGGTCTGCGCACCGGCGAGTTCCTTCTGCGTCGCCGCCAGCCCGTCCTTGACCTGTTGTACCTGCAGGCTTGCCTGGGAGACGTCGCTCGTGAGCTTGTCACGGTTCGCGGTGAGGCCAGCGATGGCCTGCTCCAGTTCGGCCTTCTGCTTCGTCGCTTGATCGGTGGCAGTCCTGGCGTCGGCGAGGTCTTTTTGCGCGGCTGCTGCGCCCTCACGGGCTTTCTGCTGGCTCTCCTCGGCCTTGGCCAGGTCTGCCGTCTTGCCCGTCGCCTCCTGCGACATGGCGGCGAGGTCCGCCCGCAGCTTCGCTTCCTGCTGCCGAACATCCTCCAACCGGCGTCCGACGTCGGCCAGTTCCTTGGTTCGGGCCGTCGCCGCCTGCTCGGCGGCGATGGTCGCATCCCTCATGGGGGCCAACTTCTGCTCGGCCTGAGTGACCTGCGCCTGCAGGTCGGCGAGTTTCCTCGTCGCGTCGTCGGACGCGGTCTTGGCCTCGGTCGCCCTGCTCTCCGCGGCCTTCTGTTCGGTCGCCAGGGTCGCGGTCCTCGCCTGCGCGCGTTCGCCGGCCTGGGAGGCCTCCCTGTCGCGGGCCTCCGCCGCGGCAATCCGTGCCTGGACCGCGGCGAGGGTCCCCATGGCCTGACGCTGCTGGTCGAGGTCCGACCGGAGAGCCGTCTGCTGCGTCTCCAGATCTTGGATGCGATGGTCTCGCACGGACCGCTGGCGTGATCCGGCGATGGACGCCACGACCAACCAGACAAGCAAGACCGTCGCCACCACGGCGAGACTGAACGGGAGTGGGCGACGGAGTTCCGAGCGGTAGTCGATGGCCATGTCGGTCTCGCGGGCTTCGGTGGATCGGTTCAGGTCGTGGAGGCTGCCTCGCCCGGCGACGGCTCGGCGCCGGCGGCACCCGGTTCCGGTGCGTGCGGGGACGTGGGTAGAGCGCCGTCGGCCATTTCCACGAGGGAGCCGATCAGGCGCAGAAGCATGAGACGTTCGGGCGAGCCTCTTCCCGGAGCGAGGAACGTCGAGAGTTTGATGCGGGACGGCGCCCCACCTGAAGGGTCATTCGGCTCATGGTAGATGAACATGTCCGCCGGCTCCTCGCCGACGCACAGGAACCAGCGGTCGCCGTTCGAAGAGGCGTAGATCAGCGTCCGTTTCGTCACCATGGTTTCAGCGGCGACCATGTATAACGAGGGCGAGGAGGTAGCCGATGGCGCCCGCCATCACAGCCAGGCCCAATGGGGATTCCTTCGCGTATCGCGTGACGGTGTCGGCACCCTGGCGATAGGCACGCTCGGCATTGGGGTAGCTGTCCCGCCCCTGCCGCAAGGCACCGCGGGCGTAGTCGCCGGCTTGGTCGGCGACGTCCCGGACCGCATCCTTCGCCTGCCCGTACAGGTTCTCGACGGATCCCCCGGCCTCGTTGGCCCGACCCCTCGCCTGGGTCTCGCGGTTTCCGGTCAAACCGCCGACGGCGCCCTGTGCCTTGCCACCGAGCTCCTTGGTAACCCCGGACACCCGGTCGCCGTCGATGCCACCGCGGCCAGCCGCCTCGCCCACCGAGTCGGCGGCATCGCGAACGGCGTCTTTAGCCCGACCGAAGAGATTCTCCGCTGCGCCCCTAGCTTCGTCGAGCTTGCCCTCGGTCTGGGTCGAGCGGTCGCCCATCAGCTCCCCGGCTTTGCCCTCGACTTTGCCACCGAATTCCTTCGCAGCGCCGGTGATGCGGTTCTCGTCCATGACGTTCCTCCTGGATGTTGATTGATTTCGAAAGCCCAACGGTCACCGTGACCGCGCGGCCGAACGGGCCCCGGGGAGCTTCTTGCTCGAACCGGGACGGGGGCGAAGTGCTCCCGCCTCCTCCGGCGTCACATCCGTCGCGACGTGGCCGGCGTGGCGACGGTACTGTGCTCCAGCGGGCCCTTGGCGCCACCGCGACCGGCGAAGAAGGCCGCCAAGGCACCGAGGATCAGGGCCAATGCGCCGTAAAGTGCCCCCTGTGAGGCGACCCGGGCGGTGGCGTCGGCGGCCTGCTTAGCCTGCTCCTTCGCCTTGGCGAGGGCGTCCTTGTACTGCTGAACGTACTGCTCCACTTGAGTGCGGGCCTGCTCGACCGGCTCGTTTTGCGCCTTAGCGAGCGCCTGTGCGGCCTTCTCCTGGGCATCAGCCTGCTGGCCAGCGTCCCCTGTTACCGCCGCGCGTACCGCCGTAACGGCCGCGTCCTTGAGTGCCTGCGGGTCGTTTCCGGTGTTGGCGCGGACCTGCCCCTCGATACCGGAGAATGGGTTGTTCATGCCCGGCAGGGACGGAGCCGCAGCCTGAGCGGCGGTCTTCACTGAACCCCCGACGAGGCTGCCGGCGCCGCCGAGCGTGCTGGTCATGGCGCTAAACGCACCGCTCGCCACGCCGCCGACCGCGGACGAGAGCAGGTAGACGATCACGAGAGTGGACACAGCCCAGGCAATCAGGCCGTGAAAGCCGCCGGTGTTCAGGTGAGGCTTGCCTGACATACGCCCCGCGAGCCAGCCGCCCGCGGCGGAGGCGAGGATGCCGGAGACGACGAACCAGATTCCGGCACCCGACGAGAGCGAGCCCGCGGTAGGGGTGCCGTTGCCTGCCGGGTCGACTGTGGACAGGCCGATGCCGAGCCCGACCATGTTGAGGATGACCTGGGCGACGAGTGCGATGACGGCGCCAGCGAAGATCGCCCCCCAGGCGACCTTGTGGACTGCGATGGTGCGCACGTCGTCTATGGGATGCGCTCCGGCCGCATAGGGCCGGTCGAGGTCGGTGCGTGTCGTGTCGGGGGCCCGGGCCATGGGTGTGTCCAGTGCTACTGCAAATGTCGCTGGCTATGCCCGTCGGGACACGTCGAGCGTTCAAGCGTCCCCGGCAGACGATGTTCCACCGATTAACATCAGATCGCATGGCGTTGGGCCATGATGTTCGGCCATTCGGCCGATGCACATGCGGATCTGGGCGACGGCAAACCGTTTTCCCGTCGGACAATGAGCCGGAACTCGAACGGAGCTTGACCGTTGTCGGGTCAGAACAGCAACGCTTCGGATGAATGCCGTGAAGACAGTCATCGCCGCCCTCGTCATCACGACTTTCGCGTCGATGCTGCCGGTCGCCGCTTCCGACACGGCCCCTGTGCTGCGTTTGAGCGACAACGGCATCGCCCTTCCCGCCGGGGCCAAGGATCCCAAGACTCCTGCGGCCTCCGTCGAGGCACAGCCCGCGAAGAAGATCCGGGTCGTCCTTGCCTCGCCCTACGGCAACTGAGGCGCGCCCGCATCACACGCCACCGTTCGGACATGCCGCTCGCATGCCGAGCCGATTTCGTGCCGCAATTATTCGATAATGCGTTCCTGCCTTGACGGTTCGTGAACCGTTGCCCGTCACGGCCAATGTGGGGATGCAGGCCGGGTGGTACGGGTGTTGTTACCGAATAGTCGACGTCTGAGCTTCGCGTCTGCTACAGCGTTGATCTTAGCCCTCGCGGCATGTTCGGGGCGTCCGACCGGGGTGCTGCTGCCCATCGCCCAAACCGAGCAGCTCCTCGGCACGTCCCGCGTCGACATGCTCGTGGCCACGACCCGCAAGTCGGCCACCGACCGCGGCGTGTTGTACTCTGGCGAGCGCGGCGATGCCGTCACCTACACCGACCTCGCCATCTCGATCCCCCCGGACGCTACCCGCCAGCCAGGTTCGGTTCAGTGGCCAAAAAGCCTGCCGGGCAACCCTGCGACCGACTTCGTCGCCCTGCGCGCCGAGCCGGTCGAGCGGGACAAGGTCGCGGCTTGGACCGGCCGCGCGGTCCGGCGCGGCGCCAAGCGCCACGTGCTGGTGTTCGTGCACGGCTTCAACAACAAGTTCGAGGACGCCGTCTTCCGCTTCGCGCAGATCGTCCATGATTCCGGCGCCGAGGTCGCGCCGGTGCTGTTCACCTGGCCGTCAAAGGGGTCGGTGCTCGCCTACGGTTATGACCGGGAGAGCACCAACTTCTCGCGCAACGGGCTGGAGACCCTGCTGCGGGATCTCGCCAGGGACCCGAACGTCGGCGAGATCACGGTGCTCGCGCACTCGATGGGCAACTGGCTGACGCTAGAAAGCCTCCGGCAGATGGCGATCCGCGACCGCCGCGTCGCGCCCAAGATACGCAACGTCATCCTCGCCGCGCCCGACGTCGACATGGACCTCGCCCGCGCCGCGTTCCACGACATGGGCAAGGACCGACCGCGGCTGACGCTGATGGTCTCCGGCGACGACCAGGCGCTGGCGGTCTCACGGCTGGTCTGGGGCGACAGCGTGCGGCTGGGGGCCATCGACCCGACCGCCGAACCGTACCGCTCCGAGCTGGAGCGGCAGAACATCGGCGTCCTGAACCTATCGACGGTCAAGGGCGACGATCCGCTCAACCACGGCAAGTTCGCCTCAGGCGAGGTCGTCGCACTGCTGGGCAAGCGCCTCGCCGACGGCCAGCCAATCTCCGACGGGCAGATCGGCTTCGGCGACCGGTTGGTGAGTACAGCGGCCGGCGCCGCCTCGACGGTGGCGACGGGCGCGGCGTTGGCGGTGGCCGCACCGGTGGCCATCGTCGACCCGCAGACCCGCGAGACCTACGGCGAGCACCTCTCGAACGTCGGCAGCGGCTTCAAGGATGCGGTCGGGTCGACGGTCGATCTCGCCGGCACCCCCATGCGGGCCGTGATCAGCCACTGACCGGCCCGCGCCGATACGGCTTGATGAAGCGGCGGCCCCCGGCCCTTGGCGGAACGGGCGATGCCCAGAAAAGAGGGACTGCCCTGTCTCGGCGGTGACGTTGGCGTCAACGGAACCCGTCCAGGAGCAGGGCTTGGAACGTGAGGCGCAGGGAGCGTCCGACCGGTGGAGAGGATCGGTGACCCGTCGGGGCTATCGTCAGCTGGGCGGTCTGAAAGGCCAACGGCATCCTGAGAGGCGACCGTCACCCAGCGCGTCAACGCGGTATCGAACGCGTCGGTCGCCCTTGCTTAGCCTTCATCAGTTCCGTCCGGATCGGAACCGTCCTGCCCGAGGACGGTGGTATCTACGGCGACATGCCGTCCGAGTTCGACCTGCCAAGTTACAACTACACCGTCGTCAATGACCGTCCCACGCTCATCGACCCGCGCTTGCGTTGTGCCGCCGGGGTCATCGACTAGAACCCTCATCGCAAGGAAATTCATGCCCCGAAATCTTGGCCTCGCGATCTGCCCGGCCGTCATGACGGCCACGCCAGGTTTCGCCGCACAGCGAACCCACGAGGACCTCAGGCGGTAATGCACCGGTGACGCAACCCCGTTCGGCGACGAAATCGGCCCCGACAGCACAGCGATGAAGCTCTGCTTCGAGAGGCGCCGCAAAGAGTTGTCGGAGAACTGACGCCGGGCCACCGACGCTGACTAGATGAAGGGCGTCAAGTGAGCGGTGTCCGGCTCATTCTCGCTACGGTAGCCTTGCTCGCCGTTACCACCTGCGGTGCAGTCGGCCAAAACCAACCTTTCCCGAGTCTGCAAAACGCTCAGTGCCGGGGCGAGGCCCGAGACAAGATATTCAATACGCCGAACCCAAAGCGGCTGTCGCCGTTCCTACTGGGGGCAGAAATCTACCACGCGTGCATGCGCCGCCTCAGCGCCAAATCGAAGTCGCCGCGCGAGTAGGGGCGGCGGTCGCGATCATTGACTGTCGATGGGCCCGGGAGGCTGGGGCGCGGGCGGTTCCACCGGCGGGTCAACTTCGGGAGTTTGAGGCCCGGGCGGCGGATCGCCGATGGGCGGGACCGGGTCGTCGCCGGGGCGAGGCGTGTCCGACATGCGCTTGTCTCCTCCTGCCGACGGTTCGTGGAAGCGCCGGACTGGGGTAACGCAGAACCCGACGGGGCGGTCCACTACGCCGGCAGAGGTGGACGAGATGTCGAGCGGGCCTGGTCGCTATCTTGGTATATGCCTGATCGCGGCGAGGTTCTCGGGCGAAAGGTCCGCCTCGAGGCTACCATGACGATGGACCTCGACCCGCTTAGCTTCGGCGGAGTGCGATTTCTCGAGCGGGGTCTTGCGGTCGACCGAGCCCGTCGTCATCGGCACATCTCGGTCTGGCCAGTCCTTCAGCGTGAAGGCTTTGGCAGGCTTCTGATCCCCGCAACCTTTGCACACCGACACGACCCACGATTGCCAGAGGCCATCGGTCTTTTCGTCCGTCGACTGTGCGCGTTCGCGATGCGCCGAGGCCAAGGCGAGCGTATCGAGGTCGGATTGTTGCCTGGGCTCAGTCGCGGTCCGAAGCTCGTCGAGCTGGATGTCGCGCCTCTCCGGCGCGCCAGCGGTCGAGGCTGTCACGGGGATGGAGCCTGTGGTGTTGGGATCAACCCCGCATCCACGGCAAACTTTCGAACTGATCGCGTCGTCAACGGCCTGACGTGAGGTCGGGCGTTCGAGGGCCTTGACCGACGTCGAGCTGGCGTCGCGGCTCAAGGGCTTGGTAGGTCCAACATCGGTTATGTTGGGCGCCCGCTCGGTCGAAGGTGTGCTGCCTCCCGTGACGCTGGAGTCCGGTTGCGCGGACACCAGTCCTACGGATAGCACATAAAGTACCAACCCGACAGTTGGCGCGCGAAGTGCTGACATGGCCACCTCCATGACTGTTCAATCGCTCGACTGACGCGAAGTTCAGCGATCCAAGTTCCGTTTTTTTAATTGCCAGGATCGCTGCTCACCCGATTATCAGGTTGGTTGAAGCCGGCGGCGTCCGAGCTCTCACGACGTCTCGCCGCGCATTGGGCGCATCAAGGCGCCGAGCAGGAACGCGAGTTGACCGCACACCAGCAGCGCCGCGGCGCGCCGTATGCCCCCACTCATGCCGAGGTGGTGAACGCAAGCATCATAGGTGAGCTCGATGGCCACAACCGGCAGGAACGTCAGCAGCCCCCATACCGAAGCAAAACGACCGAGCCCGAGCCCGAGCAGCGCATTCAGCAGAAGTCCCGTCATCGCACCCCGCTTCGCACCCGCGTGGGCCGAGTCGAGGTGGTAGGCTGATCCGAGGCCCTATGCCATCGGTGCTGGAGCCGCAGGTAGGCGCCCCAGCCACGAGTGTTACTTGCTGCCGCGCTGAGCGAGCACGGCCGGGATAGTGCGCAGCATGATCGCGATGTCCCGACGCAGGCTCCAGCGGCTGGCGTAGTCCAGGTCCAGCGCCACGCGCTCGGCGTAGCTGGTGTCGGAGCGGCCCGAGACCTGCCACAGGCCGGTCACCCCCG
>NZ_VRVA01000091.1:0-22583 GCF_008039945.1 Methylobacterium sp. WL64 | reverse complement strand
GCCCTACGACGATGACGACCGCCCGCGTCGGCGCCCGCCGCCGCCGCCACCGCCGCCGGACGAGGAGGACGATCGGCCGCGCTACGAACGGCGCTGGCGCAGCGTCGGCCTCTGCATCACGGCCGGGGTTGACAGCCGAGCTCGTCCCGCCGCGTCCGGCGGCTGCGAGATGCCCGGCTGCGAGATGCCCGGCTGCGAGATGCCCGGCTGCGAGATGCCCGGCTGCGAGATGCCCGGCTTCGGGTACGCGCTTGGGCCGATCGAGGGCTGACGGACTTCAGGCGGCGCCATCGTTGAGACGCTAGGGCGCCGCCAGCACCGCGATCGGCAGATGCCAGGCCTCGCTGATGATGCGGATCCGGGCGAGGGTGAGGGGGCTTTTCCGGCTCAGGATCTCCGATGCGCGTGCCCGCGAGCCGAGCGGGTGCCCCAGCTCCGCCGGCGCGTGGCCCATAGCGGCGAACTGCAGGATCTCGATCGGATCGGCCTCGGCGATCGGGAAGGTCCGCTCTTCGTGGGCTGCGATCAAGATGGAGAGAACCTCGAACCGATTGCCGTCGGGTGTCCCGACGGCAGGCTCCTCGGCGACGTAGCGATCAATCTCCGCGAGCGCCCAACGGTGATCGTCAGCCATGCGGATCGGTCTGACGTCCTCGACCGTCTCGGTAAGCCGAGTGGAGACGGTCTCCATCTGCATCATCCGACCACTCCGGTGAGCGGATCGACGGCATCGTGCTCAGCACGAGTGCCGACGAGCCGAAGGAGCCTTCACGACCCGGCCATACCAGGCTCGCAGCGGCACCTCCGACCGAGGATGCTGTGCCCCGAATACCACGAGGGCACAGCGAGCCCCCCGGTCCAAGCCCGTTCCCAGGCTGGGACCGGGGGCTCGGGCCGGTAAGGCGCGCTCGGCCGAACTCAGATTGGCGTCAAACCCGCACGCGCTCGATCTGCGCGCCGCAGCGCCCGAGCTTGGCTTCCAGCGCCTCGAAGCCGCGGTCGAGGTGGTAGACCCGGTTGATCTGGGTCTCGCCCTCGGCGGCGAGGCCCGCGATCACCAGGGAGACGGAGGCGCGCAGGTCGGTCGCCATCACCGGCGCGCCCTTGAGCCGGTCGACGCCCTCGACGATGGCGAGGTCACCCTCGAGGCGGATCTTCGCGCCGAGGCGGGCCAGCTCCTGCACGTGCATGAACCGGTTCTCGAAGATCGTCTCGCGGATGTGCGACTGGCCCTTGGACAGCGTCATCAGCGCCATGAACTGCGCCTGCAGGTCGGTGGGGAAGCCCGGGAACGGATCGGTGGTCACGTCGACGGCCGCGATGCCGCCGCCGTTGCGGCGCACGCGGATGCCCCCCTCGACTTGGCTGATCTCGGCCCCCGTGGTCGACAGGACGTCGAGCGCCGAGTGCAGCAACTCGGCCCGCGTGTCCTTGAGGATCACGTCGCCGCCGGTCATCGCCACCGCCATGGCGTAGGTGCCGGTCTCGATCCGGTCGGGCAGCACCTCATGGCGCGCGCCGTTGAGCCGGGCGACGCCTTCGATCTCGATCCGGGGCGTGCCCGCGCCGCGGATCTTGGCGCCCATCTTGTTCAGGCATTCGGCGAGGTCGACCACCTCGGGCTCCCGGGCGGCGTTCTCCAGCACCGTGGTGCCGTACGCGAGGGAAGCCGCCATCAGGGCGACGTGCGTGCCGCCGACCGTGACCTTCGGGAACGCGATCTCGGCCCCGCGCAGGCCGTTCTTCGTCTTGGCGACCACGTAGCCGGCGTCGATCTCGATCTCGGCCCCGAGCTTCTCCAGGGCGGTGATCAGCAGGTCGACCGGGCGGGTCCCGATGGCACAGCCGCCCGGCAGCGAGACCTTGGCCTCGCCGAACCGGGCCAGCAGCGGTGCCACCACCCAGAAGCTCGCCCGCATGGTCGAGACAAGATCGTAGGGCGCGGTGGTATCGATGACGTTCGAGGCGGTGAGCCGGATCGTCTGGCCGGTCTCGGTGGTCTGCCCGGGGCGCTTGCCGACCACCATGTGGTCGACGCCGTGATTGCCGAGGATCCGCGTCAGCGCGGAGATGTCGGCGAGCCGCGGGACGTTGATCAGCTCCAGCGTCTCGCCGGTGAGCAGGCTCGCGATCATCAGCGGCAGCGCCGCGTTCTTGGCGCCCGAGATCGGGATCACGCCGTTCAGGGGCGCGCCGCCGGTGATGTGAATGCGGTCCATCGTATGTCCTCGGGCGGCGCACCAGATGGGCGCGCGGCCGGCCGTTCTCCTGGTGGACGCCGCGGCGTCCAGGCTTGGCCGTCCCCTATAGACCGGATTTGTCGGAATCTGGACCGGCAGAATCGGTCTCGCGCGGGTCGGGCTGCTCCGCGTCGGGGGCGCCCCCGGTCTCGGCGCGACCCCGGTCCTGTGCCTTCCGGCGGCGCAGATTCGCCCGGAGTGCCGCCTTCAGGCGCTCGGACCGCGCGTCCTTGCCCACGCTCATCGCGCGACCCTTCGTCGCCGCAGGCTTGAGCCGCGCGATCCCGCGCCGGGGCAGGCAGTTCGGCGTGACGCCATGGCGGTACTCAAGGATCTGACAGCGCGTTCGGGCTTCCGTGGCCGCCCGTGAGGTTAGCGAGTTCGTCCCCGCCTCTCAACGGCTGCAGGGCAGCGATGCCGGAACCTTACCTTGAACCAGTTCCAGATCCGCGCGTATCTTGTGGCCCTCACGCGAAGGACTGGACCGAGGCCGTACGTTGATCGCGGGATCAGGTTGCCGAACCGGCACCGACCGCACGGCCGCACACGCGAAGGACGCTCGATGACCGTCACCCGGATGCCCAGCACGATGCTCGCCCAAGCGGGTTCGACGCGCGCCGGCTCTGGCTACGAGCGGTACTTTCGTGGCGCCCTCGACCAGCTCCACGGCGAGCGTCGCTACCGCGTCTTCGCCGACATCGAGCGCATCTCCGGACGCTTCCCCACCGCCAAGTGGCGGAAGCAGGATGGCAAGACCGCCGAGATCACCGTGTGGTGTTCCAACGATTACCTCGGCATGGGCCAGCACAAGGAAGTGGTTTCGGCGATGACCGAAACGGCCGCGCGCTGCGGCGTCGGGGCGGGTGGCACGCGCAACATTGCCGGCAACAACTCGCCGCTGGTCGATCTGGAGCGGGAACTCGCGGACCTGCACGGGAAGGAGGCGGGTCTGGTCTTCACCTCGGGCTACGTATCGAATCAGTCGGGCATCTCGACGATCGCCAAGCTGATCCCGAACTGCCTGATCCTGTCCGATGCCTTCAACCACAACTCGATGATCGAGGGCGTCCGCCATTCCGGCTGCGACAAGAAGATTTTTCGCCACAACGACCTCCAGAACCTGGAAGAGCTGCTCCGCGCCGCCGGCGACCGGCCGAAGCTGATCGTGTTCGAGTCGGTCTACTCGATGGACGGCGACATCGCGCCGATCGGCCGGATCTGCGACCTCGCCGACACCTACGGCGCCATGACCTACCTGGACGAGGTCCACGCGGTCGGCCTCTACGGACCCCGCGGCGGCGGTATCGCCGAGCGTGACGGCGTCATGCACCGGGTCGATGTGATCGAGGGGACGCTCGCCAAGGGGTTCGGCTGCGTCGGCGGCTACATCACCGCCTCGGCCGCTATCTGCGATGCGGTACGCAGCTTCGCCCCGGGCTTCATCTTCACCACCGCGTTGCCGCCGGCGGTGGCCGCCGCCGCCCGAGCCTCGGTGCGCTACCTCAAGCGATCGAACGTCGAGCGCGAGGCGCATCAGGCCCAGGCCGCCGCCACGAAGGCGGCGCTCACCGAGGCCGGCCTGCCGGTTCTGGAGACCGAGACCCACATCGTGCCCGTGATGGTCGGCGACGCCGAGCTGTGCAAGGCCGCGGCCGACCACCTGCTGGAGCGGCATGCCATCTACATCCAGCCGATCAACTATCCGACGGTCCCGCGCGGCACCGAGCGCCTGCGCATCACTCCGTCGCCGTTCCACGACGCGACCCACATCGCCCGTCTCGCCGCGGCCCTCGCCGAGACCTGGGAGACCCTGGACCTTCCGCGGGCCGGGACGGTGTTCGTCGAGGCGGCGGAATAGGGTTTTGCGGTCAGAGCTTGCAGCCGGACCCGCGCGGCTCTCCCTGCCCCGCAGAGGCTAAAACGTTCACCCATCGGCAGGTGGACGACGAAACACGCTGTCCTCACCCGTGGTGCGGTGGCGGCTCAGGAGGCGCCGCAGCGCCTCGTTCGGCCCCACCCGCACCCCTGACCGCTCCGCGCTCAGGGAGCGGAAATGCGTGGCGCCTGGAGCGCTGGCTGCGGACCTTGATGTTGATGCCGGCAAGTCCCCGCTTCAGGGAGGAGGACGGTGCCTGCCAGAGTCGATCGGCTTGGGCGGGAAGCCCTCACCACAAACGGCCGACCTCGCCCATCCTCGGCAGGCTCGTCTTTTCCGGCGCCGGCCTGTAACCACGGCGCCAGCATCCATCCCCGAAAAGTCGCGAAAAAATGATCTCCTCTCCGCTCATGACCGTGATGGTCGACGCCGTGCGCAAGGCTGCGCGCGGCCTGCGCCGCGATTTCGGCGAGGTCGAAAACCTCCAGGTCTCGCGAAAGGGCCCGGGCGACTTCGTGTCCGCCGCGGACCGGAAGGCCGAGGAGACCCTGCGGGACGCCCTCATCAAGGCCCGGCCGGGTTACAGCCTGGTGCTGGAGGAGAACGGCATCATCGAGGGCACCGACAAGAGCCACACCTGGCACGTCGACCCCCTCGACGGCACCTCGAACTTCCTGCACGGCGTGCCGCATTTCGCGATCTCGGTCGGGCTCGAGCGGGAGGGCCAGATCGTGGCCGGCGTGATCTTCGACCCCATCAAGGACGAGCTGTTCGTCGCTGAGCGCGGCAAGGGCGCCTACCTCAACAACCGGCGCCTGCGCGTCTCCGGCCGGCAGGACATGGCCGATGCGCTGGTCGGCTATGGCACGCCCTATCTCGGCCGCGGCAGCCACCCGCGCCTGCTGCGCGAGCTCGGCGCCGTGATGGCGGTGGCCGGCGGAACCCGGCGGATGGGATCGGCGGCTCTGGATCTGGCCTACGTCGCCTGCGGTCGCCTCGACGGCTACTGGGAGCGCGACCTCCAGACCTACGATTTCGCCGCGGGCGTGATCCTGGTGCGCGAGGCCGGCGGCTACGTGACCTCGGCGGACGGCGCGGCCGAGCCCCTGGCGGCCCGCTCGGTGGCCTGCGGCAACGAGGTGCTGCATCGCGAATTGCTCGCCCTCCTCAAGAAGGTGCAGGCGGCCTGATCCTCCGGCAGACGCCATCAAACTGGTCAGGGGCCGGGCCTTCTGCTTTAAGCCCGCCGTCCCCCACGGAAGGCCCGAACCCATGGAAGCCCGCCGCCACGTCGCGCTGAAGGAATCGATCCGCTCGATTCCCGACTACCCGAAGCCCGGCATCATCTTCCGCGACATCACCACGCTGCTCAGCGACCCGCGGGCGTTCCGGCGTGCGGTGGATGCGCTGGTCCATCCCTACGCGGGCGGGCGAATCGACCAGGTGGCCGGCATCGAGGCCCGGGGATTCATCCTGGGCGGCGCCATCGCGCACCAGCTGTCCTGCGGCTTCGTGCCGATCCGAAAGAAGGGCAAGCTGCCCCACAAGACCGTCTCGATGGCCTACGCCCTCGAGTACGGCACCGACGAGATCGAGATCCACGTCGATGCGGTGAAGCCCGGCGACAAGGTGCTGCTGGTCGATGACCTGATCGCCACCGGCGGTACCGCCACCGCGGCGGTGAACCTGCTGCAGAAGATCGGCGCCGAGATCGTGGCTGCCTGCTTCGTCATCGACCTGCCGGAGATCGGCGGGGCGCAGCGCCTGCGCGACATGGGCGTCGAAGTCCGTGCTTTGATGCAGTTCGAGGGTCATTGAAGCCCAGGAAGAGGTCCACGAAACGTTGACTTCGCGGGACCCATCCGCCATAAGCCCGCCACTCGCGACGTGGCGCCCCGCCTGGGCGCCCTTCGTGTTTGCAGACAACCAGGACGCGTGAAGGTCGGGTGCGGCAATTGCCGCCCACGAGCGCGCCTCGACCTTTGAAGGCTCTGAACCATGAAGAGAACCTACCAGCCGAGCAAGCTCGTCCGTAAGCGTCGTCACGGTTTCCGTGCGCGCATGGCCACTGCGGGCGGCCGCAAGGTGATCGCGCGTCGCCGCGCTCACGGCCGCAAGCGCCTGTCGGCCTGAGCCGGTCGGACCCTCGCCGGCGCGGTCCTGCTGCGGCAGCCGCGCCGTGAGGCGTGTGCATGATGCGGAAACATGGAATCCGGTTTTCCGAACTCATCATGCGGCACACACTATGAGATCGGTCGGGATCGAACCATCGATGGCGACGATCGCGCGGCTGAAGAAGCGGCCTGATTTCCTGGCGACAGCCGAGGGCCGTCGCTTCCATACCGATCGCATGACCGCCCAGGGGCGTCTGCGCGATCCGCAAGCGGCGAATGGCCTCCGGCTCGGGTTCACCATCACCAAGCGCGTCGGCCATGCTGTCGAACGCAACCGTATTCGCCGGCGCCTGCGGGCGGCGGTGAACCTGGTCGCTTCCGGTCTTCCGGGCGATCTGGCCGGGTTGCCGGCCGACATCGTGCTGATCGCCCGCCGCCCGGCCCTGACCGCGCCCTTCGAGGCCCTGGCAGAGGACCTGCGTCGCGCCATTCCAACGGTGACGCGCCCGGCCGCGCCGAGGCCCCCCGGCGGTTCCCGCGGCGACCGGTCCGGCAAGCCTGGCGGCCGGCCGGCCAAGACCACACCTCTCCAGCGCGATGCGGGCCGGGTGCCCGCGCAGCCTGCTGCGTCCCGCGAACCCGACATCGATCCGTCGCAGGACCGCGCCAGAGGTCTCCGAATCACGGACGCGCGCAGGCCCGAACGGGCCGGTGCCGCTCCTGTTGCCACTCCGAACACGTGCGGCGGTGTCCCCGATGGGCAATGACAAGACGAACATGTTCGTGGCCATCGGCCTGTCGCTGCTGGTGCTGCTCGGATGGCAGTACTTCGTGGCCGGCCCGCGGGTGGAACAGCAGCGGCTGATCGAGGCGCAGAACAAGGCCGCCCAGCAGCAACAGCAGCCGCCGGGCGTGACCCCGAACGGTGTGCCGTCGCCTTCGCCCAAGGAGGGCGGGCCCGCCGCGCCCGTGCCCGGCACGGTTCCCGGGCAGGCCGGCGCCGTCTCGCGCGAGGCGGCGCTCGCCCGCTCGCCGCGCATCCGGATCGAGACCCCGGCGCTCAGCGGCTCGATCGCGCTCAAGGGCGGCCGCGTCGACGACGTGTCACTGAAGAACTACCACGAGACCGTGGACCCGAAGAGCCCGGAGATCGTGCTGTTCTCCCCGGCCGGCAGCGAGGCGCCGTACTACGCCGAGTTCGGCTGGGTCGGCGCCAATGCCGGGCCGCTACCCGGCAGCGAGACGGTCTGGTCCAGCGATGGCAAGACGCTGTCGCCCGGCATGCCCGTGACCCTGACCTGGGATAACGGCGCCGGCCTCGTCTTCAAGCGCATCATCGCGGTCGACGACAAGTACATGTTCACGGTCCGCGAGGAGATCGAGAACAAGGGCTCGGGCGCGGTGACGCTCTATCCGTACAGCCTGGTCTCCCGCTGGGGTAAGCCGCACACCCAGGGCTACTACGTCCTGCACGAGGGCATGATCGGCTATCTCGGCAACGACGGCCTGCAGGAATTCACCTACGACAAGCTCGCCAAGGAAGGCGCCTATGGCGGCGCCAACACCAAGGGCCGCGCCTGGAACGGCGTGACCGGTGGCTTCGTCGGCATCACCGACAAGTACTGGGCCGCCGCCGTGATGCCGGCCGACCAAGACGTGCCCTACACCGGCGCCTTCACCGACCGGACCGACGGCGCAACCAACGTCTATCAGGCGAGCGTCCGCGGTGACGCCGTGAACCTGGACGCGGGTGCCTCGGCGACGACGACCCAGCGCCTGTTCGCCGGCGCGAAGGAAGTCAACCTGATCAACAACTACGAGAAGGATCTCGGCATCAAGCACTTCGATCTGATGATCGATTGGGGCTGGTTCTTCTTCATCACCAAGCCGATGTTCCGGGCGTTGGATTTCTTCTTCCATCTTTTCGGTAATTTCGGCGTCTCGATCCTGGTGGTCACCTTCTGCCTGAAGCTGCTGTTCCTGCCGATCGCCAACCGCTCCTACGTGTCCATGGCCAAGATGAAGGCCGTGCAGCCCGAGATGGTCGCCATCCGGGAGCGGTACAAAGACGACCGCATGAAGCAGCAGCAAGCCACGATGGAGCTGTACAAGAAGGAGAAGATCAATCCGGTCGCGGGCTGCTGGCCGGTGCTGATCCAGATCCCGGTCTTCTTCGCGCTCTACAAGGTGCTGTTCATCACCATCGAGATGCGCCACGCTCCGTTCTTCGGGTGGGTCCACGATCTCGCGGCGCCGGATCCGACGAGCATCGTCAACCTGTTCGGCCTGCTGCCCTTCCCGGCACCGGACTTCGTCCATCTCGGCGTCTGGCCGCTGATCATGGGCGTGACGATGTTCGTGCAGATGAAGATGAACCCCGCGCCGCCGGACCCGGTCCAGGCGCAGATCTTCACGTTCATGCCGATCGTGTTCACCTTCATGCTGGGGTCGTTCCCCGCCGGCCTCGTGATCTACTGGGCCTGGAACAACACCCTGTCGGTGATCCAGCAATACGTCATCATGCGTCGCAACGGCGTGAAGGTGGAGCTGTGGGACAACCTGCGGACCACGTTCCGGCGCGGCGGAACCAAGGCGGCGGCGACCACGAAGGGCTGACGCCCGCGGTCTTCGCCGACACCGCATCCCGGAGGGCGCCCGCCGCCGTCCGGGATGCCGCTCTGGGCCGACAAGGAAAGCCGTGACCGAGACCAACGACGATGCGGCCGACCTCCTGGAGGCCGGTCGCCTGCTGTTCGCCGGGGCCGCCGACTTCTACGCGGCCGCCCAGGTGCTCGAGCGCATCCCGCCCATGGAGGGCGTCGAGATCGCGTTCGCAGGGCGCTCGAACGTCGGCAAGTCGAGCCTGATCAATGCGCTGACCGGCCGTAACACCCTGGCGCGCACGTCGCATACGCCGGGGCGGACCCAGCAGCTCAACTTCTTCCGGATCGGAGACCGCATGTCCCTCGTGGACATGCCGGGCTACGGCTACGCGGCGGTGGAGAAGGCCAAGGTCGAAGCCTGGACCAAGCTGATCCATTCCTACCTCAAGGGCCGCGCCAATCTCGCCCGGGTGTTCATGCTGATCGACGCCCGCCATGGCTTCAAGTCGATCGACACCGACGTGCTCGACGGTCTCGACAAGGCCGCCGTGAGCTACCAGGTCGTGCTCACCAAGGGCGATTCGCTGAAGAAGGGCGAGATCGAGAGCCGCATCGCCGGCATCCAGGCGGGGCTCGCCAAGCGACCGGCCGCCTTCCCGCAGGTGATCCTCACCTCCAGCCGCGACGACCGCGGCATACCCGAGTTGCGCGCAGCCGTCGCCAAGCTGCTGATCGAGCGCGGGGCATGAGCCTCTCGAGGATCGACCGGGGGCTCATGGCCTTGGCCTGCCTCGCCGGCCTGCTCGGTGTCGCCCTCAGCGCCGCGGCGGCCCACATCCCGGGGGCGGATTCGCTCAAGACTGCGGCCCAGTTCCTGTTGTTCCACGCCCCGGCGATCCTGGCGCTCACGGGCTTGGCCGCCGGAGGTCTGATGCGACCCGGCCTATCCCGCACCGCGGCGGGTCTGCTCGTCCTCGGCCTGATCCTGTTCTGCGGCGACCTGTCAGTCCGGACCTGGCTGCAGCGCCCCCTGTTCCCGATGGCCGCCCCCATCGGCGGTTTCGCCCTCATGGGCGGCTGGCTCGTGGGAGCTGTGGGCGCACTGGTGCCGGCACGGCGGGCTTAGATTCGCTCCCGATCGCGATGCGATCGGGACCACATCAACCCCCTCGACTCGACGCGCGCGCTCACGCCGAACCGGTATCCATTTCGGCGGCGCGCTTCAGCCACCAGCCTGAACCTGTAGAAACTCAAGCGCCGGTCCCTGTGCGTCCGAGAAGACGCCGGCCGTGAGAGCGCCGCCATAGACCGCCGCCGTGTCGAGATTGGTCCGGAACCGGCGCACCTCCGGGTGGCCGTCCCGCTGGGGCGTGTGGCCGTGGACCACGTGCCGGCCGAAGTCGTGATCCTCCTGGAGGAACGGCTCCCGGATCCACAGGCGGTCGTGCACGTCCGAATCCGAGGCCGCGGTGCCGGGGCGCAGACCGGCGTGGACGTACCAGCGGACCTCATCGTCGTGCAGGGTCGGCAGGGCTTCGATCCAGTCGAGGGTATCGCTCGGCAGCCCGCTGGGGTCGCGGGCACCGAACGAGTCGAGGGTGGCGTCCCCGCCGTTATACAGCCAGTGCCGGGCTGCCTCGGGCGTCAGCAGCGCATCGAGGAGCATGCGCTCGTGGTTGCCCATCAAACAGGTGACACGCTCGGGCTCGGCCCAGTTCAGGCGGCTGACCGTGCGCAGCACCGCAGCGCTGTCGGCCCCGCGGTCGATGTAGTCGCCGAGGAACACCAGACGGTGGTCACGGTCCCCGGCATGGGCGGCGATCCGCTCCAAGAGCGTGTCGAGCAAGTCGGCGCGTCCGTGGATGTCGCCGATGGCGTAGGTTAGTGGTGCGGAGTCCATGGGCCATCGTCTACGGGAGGGATCCGGTCCGCAAGGCTTCGCCGCGGATCAAGGCACCCCCACGGGGAAGATTTTCAGCCCCCCGACTCTCGGGCGTATCGGCCGTCGTATCGGCCGGCCTGGATCATCGCGAGCACCTCGGCCTCTTGGGCAGAGTGTGCGCGCACCGCCTCGATCAGGCGCGGCGCGAGCGCGGGCGGGAAGGTTACGACGCCATCCGCGTCGCCCACCACCACGTCCCCCGGGCTCACCGTCCAGCCTCCGACGGAAACGGGTACGTTGATGGCGCCGGGGCCGATCTTGAACGGACCCCGGGGCGTGGCGGCGCGTGCGTAGCAGGGGAAGTCCGAACCGGCGAAGGCGTCGGTATCGCGGATTGCGCCGTCGATCACGAAGCCCGCCACGCCCCGGCTCTCGGCGATCGCCTTCATGATTTCGCCGACCAGCGCCCGGCTCGTGTCGCCGCCGCCATCGACCACGATCACATCTCCGCGACTGACCTGCTCAAGCGCCTGATGGATCGCGAGGTTGTCGCCGGCCCGCACCCGGACCGTGAACGCCCTCCCGAGGAGCCGGGCCTGTCTGTGGAAAGGCCGCAGGCCGTGCAGGACCGCCATCCGGTCCAGGCAGTCGCTGATCGTCGCCGTGGGGAAGTCCTGGAACGGGGCGAGCAGGCCGGGATCGACGGTGGGCGGCGGCGGATTGTGCGTGATGCCGGGCATCGGCGAGAAACCTCCCTGATGGCGGCCGGGCTGGATCCTGCCGGATCCGCGTCGGAGCTGTGCCGGGGGCGGATCTTGCCCCAGGATTCGCGCGGTGTCGCGGGGGCCGTCGGCTTCAGCGCTCGGCGGCTTGGGGGCCCGCCGCGCCGCCGCCGGTCGCGAGCTTACGGCGGGCGTCGGCCTGGCCGCTCTGCGTGTCGAAGTACTTCGCCGCGTCGCCGAGCTGGACCGCCGGCTGGCATTTCGGCGTGCAGGACAGCGATTCCTGATCCATGCCGCGCTGGACCGTGATGGTCGTATCCCGCGATGCCTCGACCCGGATCATCGTCTCGGCGATCATCGCGCCGGCCGTGTCGAGCGCGATCAGGTTGGTCGAGCCGTAGCTCTTACCGGTGAGCACGAGCACGCCGTTCTTCTGCGGCGTGACCTCCGCGATGATCGGGTTGCCGACGATGACGGTCGCGGTCTTCTCCGGCAGGCGGATGACCTTGGCGTTGTCCACCAGCACGGTGACGATCGGCAGCGGCTCCGGCTGGGCGGCCGCGACCGTGGCACCCGTCAGCAGGAGGACGAGGCCGGCTCGGCCCGCATTCGACAGGTTGCGGCGCATCGGATTCCTCGGAAGCGGCCGGCGCCTGCGCGAGGCGCGACGCCTGAAGCCGCAGCGATAGCCCGGGACCGGTGAAGGAACCGCTAAGCATGAGGCGGCCCGCGCGCATGCTCAGCAACGGCGAAACCTATCTTTCACTAAGCTCGCAGCGGACCAGCGTCGGACTTTGTTCGAGGTGCGATTTAACCGAATTTCAAGGCGTAACGGGCAATCTCCAAGAGCCGCCGATCGAGACGTAGAAATCTTCGTCGGTCATCTTTCAAACTTCACGTTGCCCGTTCTTGATCGAAGGATCGTCTCCCATGAAGACCCTGTTCTCGCGTTTCGCCTCCGACGAGTCCGGCGCCACCGCGATTGAGTACGGCATGATCGCCGCTCTGATCGCCGTCGTCATCATCGGCGCGCTGAAGACTGTGGGCACCTCGCTGTCAGCCAAGTTCAGCGCGATCTCGGGCAACCTGAACTAATCGGGTCTCTCCACGATCAGGATCCGCGGCAGGTTCGAGGCTCCATCGCTTGAGGCGATGGGGTCTCGGCCGGCCGGATCCGTCGTCCGGCTGCGGCCCCGCGCCGCTTCCCCGCCAGGTACGGATAGGGTTGGCCCCGAGATGGTTGGCGCAGGTTCGGCGATCGCGAGTTTCGGAACGGCGGGCTTCGGCCTGCTGGTGCTGTTCCCGTTCCTGATGGCCTACGCGGCGGCGAGCGACCTGCTGACGATGCTGATCCCGAACCGGATCTCGTTGGCACTCGTCGCGGGCTTCGCGCTCATGGCCGCCACCGGCCCGATGAGTTGGCCCGAGATCGGGCTCCATGTCGGCGCTGCCGCGCTCGTGCTGACCGTGACGTTCACGCTGTTCGCGCTCGGGGTGATCGGCGGGGGCGACGCCAAGCTGGCCGCCGCGACAGCGCTCTGGCTGGGCTTCGACGGCCTGGGCGATTACCTGCTGGTGGCCTCGATCCTCGGCGGTGGCCTGACGCTCGCGATCCTGGCCGTGCGCGGCTACCCGCTGCCGATGCGCATCGCGCGCCTGCCCTTCGCGCTGCACCTCCACGATGCCAAGACCGGGATCCCGTACGGTATCGCGCTCGCGGCCGCCGCCCTGCTGGTGCTGCCCGAAACCGAGGTCTGGGCCCGCGCGCTGGCCGCTTGAGATCCTGGCACCAAAGCAATTCTCGATCTCGAGATCTGGAGCCCAGGTTCGGAGCCCGTTAGAACTGCGCCATGTCGTTCGCGCTGCTGCGTCGCCCCGATCCCGACCACCTTGAGGTCCAGCACGACGGAGCCAGCCTCCAGATCGCGCTGCGCCGGCGCCCGACCGCGCGTCGGATCACCCTGCGGGTCTCGGCCGCCACCGGCCAGGTCGTGATTACCCTGCCGACCCGGACCGCCGTGAACACCGCCCAACGCTTCGCCACCAGCCATGCCGGCTGGATCGCCGCGCGTCTGGCGCGGGTGCCGGAGCGGATCGGTTTCGTTCCGGACGCGATCCTGCCGCTGCGCGGGGCGCCACACCGGTTGCATCTGCGCGGTACGCGCAGCGGCGCGGTGCGCGTCGAGACGGAGGCCGGGGAACCGGTGATCTCCCTCTCCTGCGAGCCGGCCCACGTCCCGCGCCGGATCCGGGACTACCTGACCCGCGAGGCGCGGCGGGACCTCGCCGAGGCGGTCGAGCGGTATGCGCCCCTGGTCGGTCAGCGGCCGGTCCGCATCACTCTGCGGGATACCCGCAGCCGGTGGGGATCCTGCACGGCGCGGGGCGAGCTGAACTTCTCGTGGCGCCTGATCCTGGCGCCCCCGATGGTGCTCGATTACCTCGTGGCCCACGAGATGGCGCACCTGCGCGAGATGAACCATTCGGCGCGGTACTGGGCGCTGCTGCACGGGCTATGCCCGCACGTCGACGCCGCCGAGGCGTGGCTGAAGCGCAACGGCACCAGCCTGCATCGCTACGGCTGAACGGTCTGCCCTCAGCCCTCGTTACCCTCAACCCTTGGCGCGCAGGACCTTCTGACGCGTAACGGCCTCGCCGGGCCAAGTCGGCCGCGGATTGACCTGGCCAGGCTCGAGCGTGCGGGGGGCGACGCTGTCGCAGACCTCGCGCTGCCGGATGATCACCGGGTTGCCGAACGCATCGCGACGGCGCACCAGGCCGCCCTCGCGGCAATAGCCGGCGATTGCGGCCTGCCCATTGCGGCTGCCATACGGGTTCACCGCCACCGGAGGGTGCTCGACGATCAACGTGTCGGAGCGGTTGAGGGAGCGTTCCACATAGGTGGTCTCGCCGACCGGCAGCGACTGTGCCCCGGCCTGCGCGAGGGTGGCCATCAAGCAGGCGGCCGAGAGGGCGAGCGGGCGCATCACAGCTTCAGGATCCTGCGCTGGAGGAAGAGCGAGCCCTATTTAGGCGCTTCTGCAACCTTCGGGTAGCGTCAAGGAGCAACACCGGAGCCGGCATCGCTTGACAGCGCGGGTCCGACCATGGTCGGAACACCCCCGATTTTACGGCCTCGCCGGTCCTCGGCGATGGCGTTCCGAAGGGTTCGGCGGTGCCGCTTCACGCGAAGCTCGATCGTTTCCGGTGCGTCGTCCGGCGCGCCGTCTTGCCGGCCTGCCTTGCCTTCTCCGCGGCAGGGCTCGCATCGGTGGGGCCGGCCGCGGCCCAGGGCATGGTGCGCAAGACCTTCGACGATTGGCAGCTGCGCTGCGAGACGCCGGCCGGTGCGAAGGCCGAGCAATGCGCGCTGGTGCAGTACCTGGCCGCGGAGGACCGCCCGAACCTCACCCTCGTGGTGATCGTCCTAAAGACGGCGGACAATCGCGGTTACCTGCTGCGGGTTGTGGCGCCGCTGGGCGTGCTCCTCCCCTCCGGTCTCGGTTTGAAGATCGACCAGACCGATGTCGGCCGGGCCGGCTTCGTGCGCTGCCTGACGACCGGTTGCGTGGCCGAGGTGGTGATGGATGACGGCTTGATCCGCCAATTCAAGGCCGGCACGCAGGCGACGTTCATCGTGTTCCAGACGCCCGAGGAGGGCGTCGGCATCCCGCTCTCGATGAAAGGCTTCGCGGCCGGGTTCGACAGCTTGAAATGACGATGCCGCCCGGGAGCCGTGCGATGATCGGAGAGCGTGACCTGTTTCTGGGCCTGTGCGGCCTGATTCTCGCCGGTTCGTTGTGCGCAGGCCCGGCCCGCGCCGAGGACGGCAACGTGTTCTCCAACCTGTTCAAGTTCGGCGGAACGACGGTCCCGCCATCGCGGCCGCAAAGCCTCGATCCGCCCTATTGCCCGCCGGTCGAGGTGGCGGAGAACGGTGCGGCGTATCGCATCCTCGCCGGTGGCGATGTGCGGACGCAGTTCTCGGTCGGCCGGCTCGCCCGGGAATGCGCCCGGCGCCAGGACGGTTCGATCACCGTCAAGGTCGGCGTCGAGGCCAACGTGCTGCTCGGCCCGAAGGGTGCGCCCGGTCGGTTCGACGTGCCGGTGACGATCCAGATCCGCCACGAGGGTAAGGTCATTGCGAGCCGCGTCGAGCATACCAGCGTCGTCGTCGGCCCGGGCGAGGCCCAGGGCTTCGCCACCATCGTGGCCGAGGAATTGACCGTACCTCCGGCGGTGGCCGAGGATTACGATATCACCGTCGGCGTCGGCAGCGGCAAGGGTACCGGCGGCAAGCCCGCGGCCAAACCGCGGCGCAAAAAGCCGGCTGCCGCCGCCGAGGCCGCCGGCGGAGGCGACGCTGCCCAGTGATGCCGCGGCGCGCCCCGTCGAACCGACCCCACCGAGCGGACGTGCCGGACGCGGGGCAGCCTGGCTCGGCCGCCAGACGCGGTTCCGCCTGGAGCCGGCCGACGACCCGGTCTTCGATCGCCGCCTGATCCTGCCCGACCATTCCGTCGGCTGGATCGTGCTGAGCTATGGCGGTGACCCCCTGGCTGCGCCGCGCCGGCCGATCCTGCGCGTTATCCGAGGGACCGCCGGCACGCCGCAGGATTTCGTCCTCCCGGGCGCGTCGCATGGCTACGCCCATTGGCTCGGCCTGATCCCCGGGGATGCCCGGGAGATCCGGCTCTCGGCCGGACCGGGTTTCGTGCTTGAGCGGGTCGGGGCCCGGAGCGAGGCCTCCGTGCTCGTTCAATGCCTCTTGCGGCGACCCTGGCGCTTCCTGTCGTCCCTCTACGAGCGCGCGCGCGGATCCGAGCGGCGCTACCGCGATACGTTGCGCGGTGCCTGCGCGGTGACGCCGATGCAGCATTACCGGTCCTGGGCGACCTCGCGGAGCCGCCCGATCCAGGTGGCGCCGACCGCCCTGCGGATCCGATGCTTGATCCTCGCCCGGCCCGGCGAAGATGCGGCGCTTGCCGCGACGCTGGACGCCCTCGGCACGCAGATTCACCCGGGGCGGACGGTTGTCGTCGCTTGGGAGGATGCACGTCCCGAGGCACCGGACGCCCGTGCCGATCACCAAATCTGGGACAAGCGTGCCGCGCCCGCCGATCTCATCGCCGAGGCCGACGCCCTGTGCCTGCTCCGGGCCGGCGACATCCTCACCCCGGACGCGCTGGCGCTGCTGGCCCCCGCCCTGGCTGAGGCGGATCTCGCCTACAGCGACGAGCTCGGCCCTGATGGCCGGCCACTGCTTAAGCCGGACTGGAGCCCGGACCTCGCCCTGGCCACCGGCTATGTCGGCCGCTCCAGCCTGGTCTCCCGCGCGCTGCTTACGCGGCTGCCGCCCGAGCCGGTTGGGCCCATGGACGAGGCGGTCCTGGCAATCGAGATCTTCGCAATCGTCGCCGGCGCACGCGGCGCGCATGTCCCGCGGATCCTCGCCCGCACGGCGGGCCACGGCCTGGATTCCGCAGGGAGAGCCCGCGTGCTGGGCGCCCGCCTCGACGCGTTGAGCGTCTGGCCGAAGGCGTCCGTTCGTAAGGGCGCCGTCCAGCTGGACTGGCCGCTGCCGCGTCCCGCCCCGCGGGCCAGCATCGTGATCCCCTCCCGCGACCGGCTCGACCTGATTGAGCGGGTCTGCCGCGGCGTGCTGCACGAGACGGCTTACGCCGATCTCGAACTGATCATCGTCGACAACGGCTCAACCGATCCGGCCGTGCTGGCATATTACGACGCCCTGCGCCGGGACCCGCGCGTCCGGATCCACGTCGATCCGCAACCGTTCAACTTCGCCGCCATGGTTAATGCCGGCGTCGCGGACGCCACTGGCGCGGTCGTGGTGCTGCTCAACAACGATGTGGCCGTTCTCGAACCCGGCTGGCTCGACGCGATGGTCCGCCAGGCGAGCCGGCCCGAGGTCGGGGCGGTCGGCGCAAAACTCCTCTACGCGGACGGCACCCTGCAACATGCCGGCGTCGTGGTCGGCCTCGGCGGACGGGCCGGCCACATCCTGCGCCGCCGCCCCGGCGATACGCCGGGCCATCTCGGCCGGTTGCGCGTCGCCCACGAGGTCTCGGCCGTGACCGCCGCATGCCTCGCCGTATCGCGCGACAAGTACCACGCGGTCGGCGGCTTCGACGCCGAGACGTTCCCGGTGGATTTTAACGACGTCGATTTCTGCCTGCGCCTCGGCGCCGCCGGCTGGAAGACGGTGTGGACGCCGGCCGCCACGCTGGCCCATCTCGAATCCGTCAGCCGAGGGCCCTCGGTCGGCGCCAAGCGCGCGCGGTTCGAGCAGGAGGCGGCTCGCTTCTCCGAGCGCTGGCGCGACGTGATCCGCCATGATCCGTTCTACCATCCCGCCTTGTCACTCACGACCTTTGGCGAGGATCTCGAATGACGCCGCGCCGATGACCGAGCCAGTGGTCGGCCTCGCACAGAGACTGCAACTCGGCATCCCGCGGCGCTCCGGCCGCGCGATGCGCGATGCGCTGCGTCACCTACTGGGCCACCCTCGGGCGACGGCAGAGATCCTGCTCGCGCGGCTCCAGGGCCGACGGCTTCGCGCGCGCCAGAAGCTGGCCGCCCTAATCGGGATCGACCACCAACTCACCCTTCCAGCCGCCATCCTCGACCGGTTCCCACTCGATCGCGCCCCGCCGGCGGACGGCATTCTGGTGTTGGGCGACGGCATTCTGGTCGCGGGTGCGCGCGACCGCATCGCCACTGCGTTCGCGGCCGATCCGGAGCTACAGGCCATCTACGGCGACGCCCTGATCCAGGACCATCCACGCGGTCCGGTGCGGCCCCTGCTCGCGCCCAGCTTCGACGCCGACTGGCTTGTGCATCTCGATTATCTCGCGCCCCTGCTGGCCTGCCGGCCGGGCGCTCTCGCCGCGGCGACGCAGCCGGCCGGTCCCGCCGACGCCGCGTTTCAGATCGTCGAGCGGCACGGCGCCGGCGCGATCGGCCATCTGCCCGAGATCCTTTCGATCCGCCGCGGTGTGCCCGGGGATCGTGCGTCGCCGGCAGGGGAGGGGGGGCAGCATCGCCATTTCGACGCCCTGCGCGGGCATCTCGACCGGACCGGACGCCGGGAAAGCCGCATCGTCGTTGTCGGCGACGACGGCCTTCTCCAGGTCGAGCACCCGCTGCCCGATCCGCGGCCGCTGGTGAGCCTCATCGTGCCGACCCGCGACCGGCTCGATCTGCTCCGCCCCTGCCTCGAAAGCCTCGCTACCTGCACCGACTGGCCGAACCTCGAGCTGCTGGTCTGCGATAACGACAGCCGGGAACCGGAGACGCTGGCATTCCTCCAGGCGCTCGAGCGCGAGGGGAGGGGGCTCGTCGTGCCCTGTCCGGGCCCGTTCAACTTCGCCGCCATGAACAATGCCGCCGCCGTCCGCGCCCGCGGCGCGCTGCTGGTCTTCGTCAACAACGACGTCGAGGCGTTCCGGCCCGATTGGCTGACCCGCATGGCCCGGGAGGCCCTGCGCCCCGAAATCGGCGCGGTCGGCGCCAAGCTCCTCGACGATGAGGGGCGGGTCCAGCACGGCGGCATCGTGCTCGGCACCGGCGGCCTCGTCACCCATGCGCACCGACACTTCCCCGGCGACGCCCCCGGCTACCTGGCAGGCTTGCGCGCCACCCATGCGGTCTCGGCGGTCACCGCCGCCTGCCTGATGGTCGAGACGCAAAAATTCCGGGCGGTCGGCGGCTTCGACGACGCGGACTTCGCGGTCGATTTCAATGATGTCGACCTGTGCCTGCGCCTGAATGCGGCCGGCCATCGTACGTTGCTGGTGCCGGGGGCGGTACTGCATCACCGCGAATCGGCGAGCCGCCGCTGGACCCCGGCGGCGCGTGCCCGCCACGAGCGCGAGATCACGGCGTTGAAAAAGCGATGGGGGCCGCTGCTGGCGCAGGACCCCCATTATCACCCGGGCTTCGACCCGGACCTCTCGACCCACGCGCGGCTGCGGCGGGGCTTCCCTGCGGCGGGGCCGGCGTCGGTACGCCGGCCACCCGCCTGAGCGGATTACTGGACCAGGCGGGGACCGCCGCCCTGGACCTTCTCGTTCTCCGACATGATCCCGAGTCGCTTGGCGACTTCCGTGTAGGCCTCGATCAGGCCGCCCAAATCCTTGCGGAACCGGTCCTTGTCGAGCTTGTCCGAGGACTTGATGTCCCACAGCCGGCAGGAATCCGGGGAGATCTCGTCGGCGACCACGATGCGCATCATGTCGCCTTCCCACAGGCGTCCGGTCTCGATCTTGAAGTCCACGAGCCGGATGCCGACGCCGAGGAAGAGGCCCGACAGGAAGTCATTGACGCGGATCGCCAGCGCCATGATGTCGTCGATCTCCTGAGGCGTCGCCCAGCCGAACGCCGTGATGTGCTCCTCCGACACCATCGGGTCGTTGAGCGCGTCGTTCTTATAGTAGAATTCGATGATCGAGCGCGGCAGCTGGGTGCCTTCCTCCAGGCCCAGCCGGGTCGCCAGCGAGCCGGCCGCGACGTTGCGCACCACCACCTCGAGCGGGATGATCTCGACCTCCCGGATCAGCTGCTCACGCATGTTCAGCCGGCGGATGAAGTGCGTCGGCACGCCGATGTCGTTGAGGTGCTGGAACACGAATTCGGAGATCCGGTTGTTCAGCACGCCCTTGCCGTCGATGACCTCGTGCTTCTTCGCGTTGAAGGCGGTCGCGTCATCCTTGAAGTGCTGGATGAGTGTCCCGGGCTCGGGCCCCTCGTAGAGGACCTTCGCCTTGCCCTCGTAGATGCGACGGCGGCGGTTCATAGGCGTGTACCGTGGTTTGAGGAAGTCCATGGGCCGAGGCTCCTGATGCGCGACGATTGGGAGGAATTCGCGGCGCGGCGACCGGATGGGAAGGTCGGGCAGCCGGACGGCCTCTGCCCGAGGGCCCGGCTACTGCCGTTGAAACTAGCCGAACGGGGCTTCCAGCACAACGCGTTAGCCCGCAGGGCGGGATTGCGGACGGCTTTCCGGACGTGACGACCGGCCATCCGCGCAAGCGTCACATCACCCCGTGACGCGGCGCCCTTCGATGTCCGCAGTCTTGGATGGGTACCGGCACAGATCGGCGATGAGGCAGCGGGGGCATTCGGGCTTGCGCGCCTTGCAGGTGTAGCGGCCGTGCAGGATCAGCCAGTGATGGGCGTGCAGCCTGTAGGGCTCCGGAACGATCGCCTCCAGACCGGCCTGCACCTTGTCGGTGGTGGTGCCGACGAACAGCGGAATTCGATTCGAGACCCGGAAGATGTGGGTGTCAACGGCGATTCGCGGCACTTGGAACGCGATGTTCAGCACCACGCTGGCGGTCTTGGCCCCGACTCCGGGCAGCACCTGCAGCGCCTCCAGGCTCGATGGCACGGCCCCGCCATGCCGTTCGACCAGGATGCGCGAGAGCGCCACGACGTTCTTGGCCTTCGTGTTGAACAACCCGATCGTGCGGATGAAGCCCCGGACCGTCTCCTCGCCGAGTTCCAGCATTTTTTCGGGCGTGTCGGCCGCCGCGAAGAGCGGACCGGTGGCCAGGTTGACGCCGCGATCGGTCGCCTGAGCGGACAGGACCACGGCGACCAGGAGCGTGAACGGGTTGACGAAGTGGAGCTCGCCCTTCGGTTCCGGCTCGGCTGCGTGGAAGCGCCGGAAGATCTCGATGAGCGTGCCCGAATCCACCGCCTCCGGCGCAGCCTCGACATGGACCGTGGTGGCCGGGGCGATGCGTCCGCCGAGGCGCCCGGAAGCTGCGGCTGTCACGGGTGGGGCGGTCACGCCTGCGGCACGCCGTCGAGGGGGGCTCTTAACCGGAGGTGGAGGCTTTCTGGCGGGCATTGGCGCGTTATATGGGGCGCATGGTCACCGGCAATCCTTCCGTCCATCCGCATGGGCTCGACCCGGACACGATCGACCGGCCGGTCTTCTCGGCCACCATCCGTCCGCACCAATCCTTGAGTCGCCGGGGCTTCCGCGTCGTGATGACCGGGTGCTGCCTGGTCTCGCTCACCGTTTCGGTCTGGGCCTGGCGAATGGGCTTCTGGCCGGTGGCCGGTTTCTTCGGCCTCGACATGCTGGCGATCTACGCGGCCCTGAAGGTGAGCTTCCGGCGCGGCCGGTCCTTCGAGGAGGTGATGATCTCACAGCTCGAGATCCTGCTGGCACGGGTCAGCCACCGGGGCGAGCGGCACGAATGGCGGTTCAATCCGCTCTGGACGAAGATCGTGACGGTCGAGGACGACGAGTACGGCCTTCAACGGCTTACCCTCGTCTCGCGGCGGCAGCAGGCGTTGGTGGCGCGCGATGCGGACCCCGATGAGCGTGCCCGCATCGCACATGGGCTCGGTCAGGCGCTTGCGCGGGTCAAGAAGGGCTACTGAACGCGTCACGCGCCGGTCACCGGAATTGGGCAGAGATGACGATTGCACCGCAACAACGCGGTTGACGCCCCCGATTCAGCTGCCTATAGAGCTGTCCATCGGCGCCGGCCGCGGAAGTGGCCCGGGCGCTGAAGCATCTTCTGACAGGATCGGCGGTTGGCCGGCTGGTTTGCCGGACGATCTCCTGTTTGTCCTTCGATGCCAACCTCTGAGTCTCTGCCGCCTCGGCGGCCTGAACAACGGGGTTGACAGGGAGATCGGCGGGCACTAAACGGCCTCCACCGCTGAAGCGGCCGACCAAGTGGTCCGGCGCGTATCTCGGTTCTCCCAGCCGGATAAACGAGAGATCGGGGCCTTGGCCCGGGTTGCCGTTTTGTCTGCAGCGATATCGGCTCCGCCGGTCTCGTGGGTCTTTGACATTGTTGGATTTGAGGAAGGGAGACGCGGACGGCGTTTGTCCTTGCGGCTGGAGCTTTGGCTTCGGCAAGTGAGAGACTAGTGCCGATCGTCGTGTTTCTCTTTTTGAGCTCACCGACCGGGTCGCGCTGTGAAGCGCTGCTTGGTCGATTGTGAGGCTCCGTCTGAGAATTACGTGATCGGCCAGATCAATCTCTTCAACGTGAGAGTTTGATCCTGGCTCAGAGCGAACGCTGGCGGCAGGCTTAACACATGCAAGTCGAGCGGGCACTTTCGGGTGTCAGCGGCGGACGGGTGAGTAACGCGTGGGAAC